>JACQAB010000113.1 GCA_016195205.1 Pseudomonadota bacterium | reverse complement strand
ATCGCACCCTGCCCATCGGTGTTTTCCCTTTTCAGGTTTTTGACTTCATCCACGCGTTGCGCCGGCAACACATAGGGCCGTGGGCGCAGGGGCACATCGGCCAGGTTCGGGTAGGGCTGATTGGCGGTAGCGGCGGCAGGCATCACCACTGTGCCTTTTGAGGCGTCTAATTCGGTCTGTGAAGGCACGCCCGTCATCCATTCCGGAAGCGCATCGTCCGTGCAGGCGCATAACATTGTAAGTAAAAGGCAGGCCAGAATGGCGGAAGCGTTTGCGGACAAGCGGTTTTTCCTATAAAAACTCTCAAATCTTATGAGCGTTATACGCTTTTCTTGCAAGCCCTGAAAATGCCCAAACCCCAAGTCACCCCCCCGACCGACCAGCCCGTAAAACTGCCTGATCCCGTGGCCCTGTCACAGGCTATGGTCCAGATCGGCGAGCGTTCAGCCAGGGTGATGCAGGAATTCATGGCGCGGCAGGCCAATAACAGCACGCCGCCCCCCACCGACAGCACGCATATCGCCGAAGCCTTCCTGCAGATGACGCAGAAGCTGATGCAACATCCGGCCAAGATGATGGAAGCCGGCATGTCGCTTTGGCAGGATTATATGAAGCTGTGGCAAAGCACCACGCAACGTTTCATCCAGGGCAAAACGGCCGAGCCGGTAATCGCCCCGCAAAAAGGCGACAAGCGATTCCAGGACGCGGCGTGGAGCGAGAACGCCCTGTTCGATTACATCAAGCAGTCTTACCTGCTCAGCGCGCGCTATCTGCAGAACATGGCGCGCGACACCGATGGGATGGACTCAAAAGCCGCGCAGAAGGTGGATTTCTACACGCGCCAATTCGTGGATGCGATGTCACCCAGCAACTTCCTGATGACCAACCCCGAAGTACTGCGCCGCACAGCGGAAACCGGCGGCGAAAACCTGGTGAAGGGCTTGGAAAATCTGCTGGCCGATCTGGAACGCGGCCGGGGCCAGCTGCGCATCGCCATGACCGACGAAAAGGCCTTTGCCATCGGCCAAAACCTGGCCAACACGCCGGGCAAGGTGATTTACCAGAATGATTTGATGCAACTGATTCAATACGATCCGATCACGCCGCAGGTGAAGCAGATTCCGTTCCTGATCATCCCGCCGTGGATCAATAAATATTACATCCTCGACCTGGGCGAAAAGAAAAGCTTCGTGCGCTGGCTGCTGAAGCAGGGCTATACGGTATTCATGATTTCGTGGGTGAACCCCGACGCCGCGCTGGCCGAAAAATCTTTCGCGCATTACATGCTGGAAGGTCCGATGGATGCCATGCGCCAGATCAAAGAAATCACCGGCGAGAACGAATTGAACATTCTGGGCTATTGCCTGGGCGGCACGCTGCTGGGCGCGCTGCTGTCGTGGCTGGAAGGCAAAAAAGACAGCCGCGACGTGGCCGACCTGCCCAAGCTGAACAGCGCCACCTTTCTGGTCAGCCTGCTGGATTTCCGCGACGCGGGCGAAGTCACGGTGTTCATCGACGAGGCGCAGTTGAACCAGTTGGAAGACCACATGAACGCCAAGGGTTATCTGGAAGGCAAGACGATGGCCACCAGTTTCAACATGCTGCGCGCCAATGATCTGATCTGGTCCTTCGTGGTGAATAATTACCTGATGGGCAAGGAACCCTTCCCCTTCGATCTTCTTTATTGGAACGGCGATTCCACGCGCATGCCGGCGGCGATGCACAGCTTTTACCTGCGCGAAATGTATCAGCACAACCGGCTGTCGAAGCCCGGGGCGGTCACGCTGGAAGGCGTGCCGGTTGACCTGCGCAACATCACCACGCCGTCTTACTTCCTTTCCACGAAAGACGACCACATCGCGCCCTGGCGCACCACTTATTACGGCGCGCAGATGTTCAAGGGGCCGGTGCGCTTTACGCTTTCGGGTTCAGGGCATATTGCGGGGGTCGTCAATCCGCCCGAGGCGAAAAAATATAATTACTGGACGGAAGACGGGTTGCCCAAAAACCCGGATGACTGGTTCAAGGCCGCCACATCGTTTGACGGATCCTGGTGGCCGGAATGGGAAAAATGGCTGGCCGAATATAGCGGCGCCGATGTTCCCGCGCGCGAGGTAGATGCCGCCCGCGCCATTGAAGACGCGCCGGGGAGTTATGTGCGCGTGAAGGCGAATTAACTTTTCATCGCCGCAAGCTCTTGATTGGAAAAGAAAACCAGCTTTTAAGCTCTATTAAATCTATCTGGATTAGTCTGGAAGCCATTCTTTCAAGGGATTTTGAGGAAATAAATGACTGGCTCACTTTTTACCAGGATTGGAACACCCACACCCGGTTCTCCCATCCGGTTGGCCCAGCATACGCAGGGGGCAGATCCGGACCGTGACTCCACCCTTGGTCGGCCACTTCCAGAATTGCTTAAACTTTATACGGGACATTCTTATGGAGAGAGCAACCAGTTCCAAAATTCAAATCATATAGGCGGGCGCAACCCAGGAGAAAAATTTAAGGAATTTTATCCGGAAGGAAACGTCACCGCAAGAACCACGGCTTTAGGTTACTCACCTAGCTTCCATGGTCATATGACCCCGGAAGAAGTAAATACCCTGAATAATTATTTTATAGACAAGTTCAAGGCCGCCGGTATTACCCCTAAAGCACAATTTGCAGCCAAGGTACCGGGCGGCCCCGACGCCCCTGATACCACACGACTCACTTACAAATTTGATATAAACGATCAGGCTCGGCTGGATTCTGTTATTCGCGACACCGATAAACTTTATGATCCCCGCCAGCTTCCACCGTTCACCCGCAACCTAAGTCCTCAGTAATAAAGCGATTTCAAGCCTTCAAATACGCCTGCCCCAGCTTCACGTAATGCGGCGCGCGGCGTTCGATTTCCTGTTTTTCTTCCGGTTTCAGATCGCGCCAATATTTGGCGGGGTTGCCGATCCATAACTGGCCTGATGGCACTACTTTGCCTTGCGTCAGCAGCGCGCCCGCGCCCAGCATGGCGAAGCTTTGCACCCGCGCCTTGTCGATCACCGCCGATTTCATGCCGATGAAGGCGTGATCGTCCAGCGTGCAGTCGTGCAGCAGCACCATGTGGCCGATCGTCACATTGTTGCCGATATGCGTGCCCTGCCCGCCTTCGGTGACATGCACCACGCTGCCATCCTGAATATTAGTGCGCGCGCCGACGCGGATGATGTTCACATCGCCGCGCAACACGCAGCCCGGCCAGATGGAAGTTTCCGGGCCAATCTCGATATCGCCGCAAATCACCACGCCCGGCGCGATATAGGCGCTGTCGGCAATTTTCGGCCAGATGCCTTTGTAGGGATAAATGAAAGGTTTCATGAGGCCATAGGCCCTAGGCATTAGGCGTTAGGAGAAAACAAAGTAGGTTGTTTTTGCTTATGATAAAAGGCAATTTCACAGAGTCTGTTTTTTCCTTGTGCCTAGGGCCTAAGGCCTAATGCCTAACTATTCCCTCTTCATCGGCTATGACCCGCGCGAAGACCTGGCTTACCAGGTCTGCGCCCATTCGGTGAAAAAGCGCGCCAGCGTGCCGGGGACGATTCAGCCCATCAAGCTGGACGAGATGCGCGCGCGCGGGCTTTACACTCGCCCCACCGAAAAACGCGGCAACCAGCTGTGGGATTTGATTTCCGACGCGCCGATGAGCACCGAATTCGCCATCAGCCGCTTCCTGATTCCGCACCTCAGTAAAACACCCTGGGCGGTGTTCTGCGATTGCGATTTTTTATGGCTGGAAGATATTGCCAAGCTGTTCGCGCTGGCCGACGACAAATACGCCGTGATGTGCGTGCAGCATAATCACAAACCCCCCGAGAAAGAGAAAATGGACGGTCAGGCGCAAATCCACTATGCGCGCAAAAACTGGTCTTCCCTGGTGCTGTGGAACTGCAAGCACCCCGCCAACGCCGCGCTGACGCTTGGGGTGATTAACAGCGTGCCGGGGCGCGATCTGCACCGGTTTTTCTGGCTGAAAGACGCGGAAATCGGCGCCCTGCCGTGGGGCTGGAACTGGCTGGAAGGCCATTCCGACCCGTCCATTAAGCCTTTCGTGGTGCACTACACCCGCGGCGGGCCATGGTTTGACCATATGAAAAACTGCGCTTATACTAAAGAATGGCGGAAGGAAGCCGAAGAAATTAGAAATTAAAGAAGCCCCAACCTCAAGCAGGGTCATGCCAGCGCATGCTGGCATCCATGGAAAGGTCTGTCCACAAGATCAGCAGTTAAAATTCCAGGGCCAAATCTCGCCACTCAGGATTCATTTCTTCAATCGTTCTAATCTTCCATGCGCGCTTCCAAGCCTTGATCTGCTTTTCACGCGCGATGGCGTCATAAGGATTATCGTAAATCTCATAATAAACAAACTTGTTCAGGCCGTACTTCTTGCTGAAGCCCTCGAAGAGCTTATTCTTATGCTCAAAATCCCGGCGCGCGGGATTTGATGTAACGCCCATGTAAAGCGCCCCATTCTTCTGGTTTGTCAAAATGTAAACCATATAGCTTTTGGACATGGCCAGCCATGGATGCCAGCATTCGCTGGCATGACTTTTCTTGGGGATAGACTATTCCTAAATTATTATCCGCCGCTACCGCTCTTCATACTGCCCGTTATGCCAGCGATAGATGGTGAAGGCCGGGGCGGTTAAATCGCCCTTGGCGTTGAATGAAATATCGCCCAGCACGGTTTTGAAATTGGTTTTCAGCATGATGGGAATGGCCTTGGCCGAATCGGCCGCGCCCGCCATTTTAATGGCCTCGGCCACGATCTGCACCGCGCCATAGGAATAAAGCGTGTAACCCGCCGGGTCATAGCCCTTTTCCTTCAGCACTTTCACAATAGGCGCCGCCTGCGGGTTTTTACGCGGATCGGGACCAAAGGTCATCAGCACGCCT
>JACQAB010000107.1 GCA_016195205.1 Pseudomonadota bacterium | reverse complement strand
CGGCATCAGCCAGTACCGTTTGGCCAAGGCCACGGGACTTGCGCTCATTCATATCAGCGAGCTGGTGCGCGGCAAGCGCAACATCACGGCGGAAACAGCGTTGCGCCTGCAGGAGGGGCTTTGGGCATTTCGGCGGATACCTGGCTCAACTTGCAAAAACACTATGAGTTGGAAATGGCCATGGAAAAGGCCGGCGCGAAAATCCGCCGGCAGACCAGCCGGATTGAATACAGGCAGGAAATTTACGCTTAACTAAGCCGCCATCATCCCGCGCAGAACGTAAGGCAGAATGCCGCCGTTCTGCTTATCATTTAAGCGTTTGGCCCACTCGCTCGATTTTTACTGACGTATTCCATGAGTTTTGGCCAAAGAATTTTTCCGCTTTTATCGCAAAAGTCTTTTATGAACGCCACGCTAAGCGCATTCATGACTTCGCTATAACGAACCAGAAAATCTTCGTTTCTTTTCTTGGCGGATTCCCCCAGGGGTTTGATGATGTCTTTGTACAAGTTTGGATTTCCCGAGATTAATTCCCAAAAATCTTTGCCGTAATATTGAACATGAGAAGCCTTGTGTGTGATGGGCTGTTTTCCATAGCAAACACCCTCGACAAAAATAATCTCTGTTTTTTTGTTGCCTCCGGATGTGCGCAAGGTGGCTCTGGCTTTATTAAATTGATCGGCAAGCTTTTCCCGTTGGGAAGCGCTTCCCCAGTTGGGGCCGGATTTAATGCTGATAACGTATTTTTTGCGGTTTTTTTCGAATTCCAAATCGATACCTTTGATGCCCGATTTTCTTCCGTGGAAGACCTGTTCGCATACATAAATCGCTATCTTTTCCAGATAATTTCCGAAAATGGTTTCTTCAGAAGAGCTCAAAACCGCTTCCAGCATGGATTTAATAGCATCATGGGCGGTTAAACAGTTCTTGGCGCGCAAAAGATAGGGATTTTTTCTGCCGACGATTTTGGAGAGTTTAATCTCGCTTATCTTTGCCAGTCGTTTATCGTGGAACTCCGTGGCGATTGTCGAAGAAATATATTTATCAATCTTTTTCATTAAGGGGGCCGAATTAGGCATAAAGCGCCTCTTCATCCGAGGGCTTCTGAATTTTTGGTGAGAGGAATTTCTTCCTCTTTTCCATTTTCAAAGAAGCCATGGCTTGCACGCAATATTCTTGAACAACTTCGATGCCGATGGAATGGCGTCCTAGTTTTTGGGCGGCGCGCAAGGTTGTGCCCGAGCCCATGAAGGGGTCTAAAACCGTGCCGCCTTCTTTTGTGAAAAGTTTAATAAACCATTCGGGAAGAGCCTCGGGGAAGGCGGCGCTGTGGCGTTTGTTGCCGCATTCGGTGGCGAGATGCAGAACATTGGTGGGATAGGCCATATCGCGGCCAATCCAGTTTTTTATTTTCTTGCCAAACCCGCTGCCTACCTTTGATTCATCGCGTTTTTTGTCGGTTTCGCTGAGCTTTTTAAGGCGCGAATTCTTCCAGTCGCCCATGGGCACCATGACAATTTCCTGGTGCATGTTGAATTTCTGGTTCTTGGTGAAATGCAGGCAGCGTTCCCAGGAATCCCGGAAGCGATTGGGCCATTTTCCGGGATAGCAATTTTTCTTATGCCAAATATATTCCTCGGTCCACAGCCAGCCTTGTTTGCGCATCGCCAGAATGAGTTCAAGAACGTAGGTGTGTCTTTCACCCTTTATCACGCGTTCTTTTATGTTGAGGACAAAAGAACCCGTGGGTTTCAGGACGCGTAACAGTTCTTTGGATATGGGCAGGAACCATTGCACATAGTTGTCGGCCTTTATGCCGCCATAAGTGCTTTTTCTTTGGTCGGCATAGGGTGGTGACGTGACAATCAGGTCGACCGAGCCCGTGGGAATTTTTTTCAGAACATGACGGCAATCGCCGTGAATGATTTCTGTGGTGAGTGAATCGGCCATAAGGAGAAGGCTATATTCGTCCGCGCGTGAAAGCAATCGCCGGAAAGCCTAAGCCGCCATCATCCCACGCAGGACGTAGGGCAGGATGCCGCCGTTGAGGAAGTAATCCACCTCGTCCACGGTGTCGATGCGGCACATCAAAGGATAAGTTTTCTTCGCGCCGTTCTTGGCGGTGACGGTCAGCGTGGCGTCCATGCGCGGCGTGAGGCCGGTGGAAATGCCGCTGATGTCCAATTCTTCCGAACCATCCAGCGCCAGATCCTTGCGCGTCATGCCGTTCTTGAATTCCAGTGGCAACACGCCCATGCCCACCAGGTTGCTGCGGTGAATGCGCTCGAAGCTTTCGGCGATCACCGCGCGCACGCCTAACAGCTTGGTGCCCTTGGCGGCCCAGTCGCGGCTTGAGCCGGTGCCGTATTCCTTGCCGGCGATGACGATCAGCGGAATGTTGGCGGCGATATAGCGCATGGCGGCGTCATAAATGGCCATGCTTTCGCCGGTGGGAAGGTATTTGGTCACCCCGCCCTCGGCACCGCCCATCAACTCGTTCTTGATGCGGATATTGGCGAAGGTGCCGCGCATCATCACTTCATGATTGCCGCGCCGCGCGCCGTAGGAGTTGAATTCGGAGGGCTCCACCTTGTGCTCGGCCAGATAAATTCCCGCCGGGCTTTTCTTGGCGATGTCGCCTGCGGGCGAGATGTGATCGGTGGTGATGCTGTCGCCGAAAATCGCCAGCGGCTTGGCATGGGCGATGTCGGTAAGCGGTGCGGGCTTGCGCGCCATGTCCTGGAACAAGGGCGGCAGCTTCACATAGGTGGAAATCGGATCCCACTGATAGGTCAGGCCGGTGGCGGTTTTCACCTTCTGCCAGTCTTCGGGACCGGTGAACACGTTGGCATAGCGCTTGCGGAACATTTCGGGTGTCAAGGCGCGGCCCAGGGCCTCGGCAATTTCCTTATTGCTGGGCCAGATGTCTTTCAAATACACCGGCGCGCCGTCCTTGCCGGCGCCGATGGGATCTTTGGCGAAATCAATCGTCACCGTGCCGGCCAGCGCATAGGCCACGCAGAGGGGCGGGGAGGCCAGGTAGTTTGCCTTGGTGCCCGGGTTGATGCGGCCTTCGAAATTGCGGTTGCCGGAAAGCACCGCGGCGGCGACCAGATTGCCTTTTTCAATCGCGGCGGCGATGGGCGCGTCCAGCGGGCCGGAATTGCCAATGCAGGTGGTGCAGCCATAGCCGACCAGGTAGAAACCCAGCGCATCCAGATCAATGTTCAATCCCGCCGCTTGCAGATAATCACTGACCACCTGGCTTCCGGGAGCCAGCGAGGTTTTCACCCAGGGCTTGACCTTCAGGCCTTTTTCCAAGGCTTTCTTGGCTACCAGCCCCGCCGCCAGCATCACCGACGGGTTCGAGGTGTTGGTGCAGGAGGTAATGGCGGCAATCACCACCGCGCCGTGCTTGAGGGCGTAAGCTTTTCCTTCCACCGGTATTTCCGCACCGCGCGCGGCGGCATCGACCTTGTAATTGGTTTTGATTTCTTCCTCGAAATTCGCGGCCATGTGCGACAGCGCCACGCGGTCTTGCGGGCGGCGCGGGCCGGCCAATGAGGGTTCAACGCTGGACAAATCCAGTTCCAGCGCGTCGGTGAAAACCGGATCGGGCGAAGTGGCGTCGCGCCACATGCCTTGTTCCTTGGCATAGGCTTCCACCAGCGCGATGCGCGCCTCGTCGCGGCCGGTGAATTTAAGATAGTGGATGGTCTCAGCATCGATGGGGAACAAGCCGCAGGTCGCGCCGTATTCGGGCGCCATGTTGGCGATGGTGGCGCGGTCGGCCAAAGCCAGGTCGTCAAGGCCGTCGCCAAAAAATTCCACGAATTTATTGACCACGCCTTTTTTGCGCAGCATCTGCGTGACGGTCAGCACCAGATCGGTGGCAGTAACGCCCTCGCGCAATTTGCCCTTCAGCTTGAAACCGATGACTTCGGGAAGAACCATGGAGGTCGGCTCGCCCAGCATGCAGGCCTCGGCCTCAATGCCGCCCACGCCACAGCCCAATACGGCCAAGCCGTTGATCATGGTGGTGTGGCTGTCGGTGCCTACCAGCGTGTCGGGGTAAGCCACCTGTTTGCCGTTCTGGTCTTTATCGGTCCATACCACCTGCGCCAGATATTCCAGATTCACCTGGTGGCAGATGCCGGTGCCCGGCGGCACGACGCGGAAGTTGCGGAACGCCTTCTGGCCCCAGCGCAGGAACTCGTAGCGCTCGGCGTTGCGCTCGAACTCCAGCTCCACGTTCTCGTGCAGCGCCTT
>JACQAB010000100.1 GCA_016195205.1 Pseudomonadota bacterium | reverse complement strand
GTGTCTCTTTTAAAAATACCCCTTCCATATCTGCATTTTTCGGCACGGAAAAACAGGCAGCCCCTATTAAAACGCTTCAATTCACGCCGTTAACCATGATAAGATTTATCTCTCAATCCTTTAGACATGCTCACCCAATCCCTCCGCAAAGCCCTGGCCGAACTGCCGTTAAGCGATGAGAAAGCCTGCCTCAGCGGACTTCTTCCTTTGGCGCGGCTGGAATCCGGCCAAAAAGAGCGGGCCCGGGCCACCGCCCGGCAATGGCTGCCCGAAATCCGCCAGGAATTGCGCAAATCCGACCCGATGGAGCGGCTGATCCACCGCATTCGCCTGGACGAAAAGGAAGGCCGCGCCCTGATGGCCCTGGCCGAGGCTCTGCCCCGCATCCCCGACGACGCCACCGCTGATCGTTTAATCGCCGACAAGCTGGAACAGGGCGACTGGCGCCGCTTCATGGAAAATTATCCCGACCTGGTTTCCAAGCTGGCCTGGTTCGGGCTGCTGTTCGGCAAGAATGTATCATCGGGCGACAGTTGGATCAGCCGCATGGGCGCCGCCGGATTGCGCGAAGCCATGCGCGTCGCGATGCACAAGCTGGGCAACCATTTTGTGCTGGGCGCCACGATCGAAGAAGCCCTGGTCCGCAGCCGCAAAAAAAGCCACGCGCTGGAGCGCTATTCCTTCGACATGCTGGGCGAGGCCGCGCGCACGCGCCAGGACGCCGAACGCTATTTTTCGCAATATAAACAGGCGATTGCCGCCGTGGCCGGCAGTCCGGACGCGGGAAATGCGCTGTCGGGGCCGTCGATCTCGGTGAAGCTTTCGGCGCTGCATCCGCGCTTTGAATGGGCGCAGCACGAACGCCTGGCCACCGAATTGCTGCCGCACCTGATCGAGCTGGTGGAAATGGCGGCCGAGCATCATGTGGGCCTTACCGTCGACGCCGAAGAAGCCGACCGGCTGGAAGCCATGCTTCATGTGGTCGAGCCGGTTTTGTCTTTGCCCATATTAAAAACCTATAAGGGTTTCGGCTGCGCGGTGCAGGCGTATCAGAAACGCGCGCCCGCCGTGCTGGATTGGCTTTATGAAAGCGCGCGTGACCGCGGCATTCACATCGCCGTGCGGCTGGTGAAAGGCGCCTATTGGGACCGGGAAATAAAACTGGCGCAGGAGCGAGGCCAGGGCGGCTATCCGGTTTACACCCGCAAGGAAGCCACCGATGTGTCCTACCTGGCCTGTGCGCGCAAATTGCTGGGGTTCCGGGGGGTTATTACCCCCCAATTCGGCACGCACAACCTGCACACTCTGCTGGCCCTGCGCGAGATGGGCGGCGAAACCAAGGATTACGAAGTCCAGCGCCTGCACGGCATGGGGGCCGAGGTGCATTCGCGGATGATGGAGGCCGGCATCCCCAGCTGCGTCTATGCTCCCGTCGGCCCGCATAAAGAGCTTCTAAGCTATCTGATCCGCCGGCTGCTGGAGAACAGCGCGAATGCGTCTTTCGTCAACCACCTGCCCGATGAACGCATCACGGCGGAGATGCTGATCAAAGATCCGGTGGAAAAATGGCAGGAGGTTGAGCCGAAATCCCATCCCGGCATTCCCCTGCCCCGCGCGATTTTTGGCGAAAGGCTGAATTCCTCGGGACTTGATCTGGGCGTCTCGCAGGTGACGGAACGCTTGGCGGGCGTGTTGAAAGCTAAGCGCAGCGTAAGCTGGAAGGCCTGCCCCATTATCGACGGCGTCAATGTGACCGGCGGGAAAGAGCGCCTTTTGCTTGATCCTGCCAATCGTTTCCATGAAATTGGCGCCTGCCGCGATGCGCTGCAGGCCGAAGCCACCCGCGCCATGGAAAGCCTGGCCAAAAACTATGAAAGCTGGGCGGAAAAGCCGGTGGCCGAACGCTGCGCCCCGCTGGAAAAGCTGGCCGACCGCCTGGAAACCGAACGGGACGAATTGTTCGCCCTGCTTTGCTATGAAGCGGGCAAAACCCTGCCCGATGCCATCAGCGAAGTGCGCGAGGCGGTGGATTTATGCCGCTATTACGCCGTGCAGGCGCGCAAGCATTTCAGCGCGCCCATCAAACTGCCCGGCATCAGCGGCGAGGAAAACCGCCTGAGCTGGCATGCACGCGGGGTGTTCGTGTGCATCAGCCCGTGGAACTTCCCGCTGGCCATCTTTTTAGGCCAGGTGGCCGCGGCACTGGCGGCCGGGAACACCGTAGCCATCAAACCGGCCGAACAAACGCCCTTGATCGCCTTTAAGGCCATTTCCATGCTGCTGGAATGCGGCTTGCCGCCCGGCTGCGTCGCCCTGCTGCCCGGCAATGGCGTGGTGGGTGAGGCTTTGGTGGCGCATCCGCTTACCGGGGGCGTGGCTTTTACCGGCTCCACCCAAACGGCGCGGATGATCAACCGGGTTCTGGCCACCAAAGACGGCCCGCTGGCGCCGCTGATTGCCGAAACGGGCGGGATTAACGTGATGATCGCCGATGCCTCGGCCCTGCCGGAACAGGTGGTGGATGACGTGGTCACCAGCGCGTTCCGCTCGGCCGGTCAGCGTTGCTCAGCCGCGCGCCTCTTGTGCCTGCAAAACACCGTGGCGGATGAGGTGATGGAAATGCTTTCCGGCGCGCTGTGCGAGCTGGAGGTTGGCCACCCCGCCCATCTTTCCACCGACACCGGCCCGGTGATTGATGAATCCGCGCTGAACGCCCTGATGGTGCATGAAGAACGCTTAAGGAAAGACGCCAAATTCATCGGCAGCGGGCGGCGCAGCGAGGCCTTGCGCAACGGCAACTTCATTCTGCCGCAGGCCTGGGAAATTCCATCCGCCCACTGGCTGAAGGAGGAAGTTTTTGGGCCGATCCTGCATGTGGTGCGTTTTAAGGGCGAAGATTTGGGCCTGGTCCTGAAGGAAATCAACGCCATGGGCTATGGCCTTACCGGCGGGCTGCACACGCGCATCGAGGCCACCATGCGCGAGGTGGAAAAGCATATGCAGGTGGGGAATTTGTATATCAACCGCTCGATCATCGGCGCGGTGGTGGAAAGCCAGCCTTTCGGCGGCGAGGGGCTTTCCGGCACCGGTTTCAAGGCCGGCGGGCCGAACTACCTGCTGCGCTTTGCGACTGAACGCTCGTTCAGCCAGAACCTCACCGCAAGTGGTGGGGATGTAAGGTTGTTGGGGCTGGAATAGCTTAAGATTGGAATGTCATCCCGGCCTGAGCGTAGCGAAGAGCCGGGATCCCATTTTGTTTTTAACAAAAAGGAAAAATAAAATGGGATCCCGGATAAACGCTTCGCGTTTTCCGGGATGACACTGAAAAAATCTGGAAATGCCCCAAAACTTCTCCAACCTTCTCTCCTCCTTCGCAAATGGCGTGCGGTTAACCATAAAAGCCAAGCCGGGCGTATCGAAAGCGCGCGCGCCGAAGATTGTGGAACTAGCCGGAGGCAAACGCGCGGTGGAAATCGCCGTGAACGCCGTGGCCGAAGACGGCAAGGCTAACGCCGCCATTCTTTCCTTTCTTGCCAAGGAGTTGGGCCTGAAGAAAAGCGACATTTCCATTAAATCAGGAACCGCCGGGCGGCTGAAGATTATTGAGATTTGCGGTAATGTTCAGGAATTAACCAGCAAACTCGCCATATGGTTAGAGCATATATCTATCAACTAGAGGGGGTCATGCCCGCGACCCGGCTTCGCCAAGGCTACGCCGGGTTATGGAGCAAACTCGTCCGCCGTAGCTTTAGCGCAGGCGGAAGGCGGGCATCCACGAAAGACAAACAGCATTGCCGGTGGCCTGTCGTGGACCCCCGTCTTCGCGGGGGTGACTTTGCTTGTGGAGACGCTTTTCTCGAACAATAAAAGCTTTAGACAATTCACCAAAACCTGAGCGACACATTCGCGCTGCCGAACAGGTCTTCATGGCCGGACTGGCCATAGAATTCCTTGCTGCGTTGGGTGACGGTGAAATCAAGCTTCGCGGTATCCGACCAGAAAATGGCCGCGCCGCCCGAAATATCGCCCACGAAAGGCCGTTTGCCGACGCTGGGGCTGGATGCGTTCATAGCTGAGCACAAATCCAGGCTCATCATTCAACTGATGGCTCCAGCCGCTGGCGGTGCGCACATCGATGAACTGATGCCAGTCATTCTGCACTTCCGCGGCATAGGATGACGGCCCCACCACGCCCGCCAGCAGCTCCAGATTTTCAAGCCGGTGATGGGTGGGCAGCGTGGTTTCCTGCAACAGCCCCGCGCCGGTATAAAGCCAACCGGCATAGGACCGGTCGTTAGCGGGCGGATTACGCAGTTCGATGGCATCGGGGGTGAAGATGCTTTGGCCGACAATGGTCCAGTCGTATTTGCGTTTAACGCTGCCGTCGCTTTCAAAAACCGGCAGCGCACCGGAAAACCAGGTGAAGGGCCGGTCCCAATCGTCGCCCGGCGTTACCTGGCCGGACAAATAAGACAGGCGCATGCCCTGCGTGTAATGCCGGTCATCCGTGCTAAGCAGGGTGTCGTTCTCTTCCGTGACGGTCACGCGCCCGGAATCCGCCCAGGCCTGCGGGCCGAATAGCAGGCAAAAAACAACGGCGATAGCCACACTGGATACGGCCCTGAAGGTGATGGAATGGAAAACCATGAGAGACCGCTCCGTACAGAATCTGCGGCATAAGAAAGCAATATCGTGGCTTCTTTTGGCTTCATTGAAAAAATTAAGATTTTCAGACTAAAATGCTACGCTTCGGGACGTAGCTCAGCCTGGCTAGAGCGCTAGTTTTGGGTACTAGAGGCCCAGGGTTCGAATCCCTGCGTCCCGACCATCCTGCTTCGCTAAAGCTACGCAGGACGCAATCCTGCAAAATAAAAAGCAGCAGGATGCCCTCCGAAGCCTTGGCGAAGGAGGGCTGGTTAGTTTAGGAGAATGGAATGCGCGTGCGAATTTTCAAACCGGCGAAAACGGCCATGCAATCGGGCCGCGCCAATACGCATCACTGGGTGATCGAGCCCGAGGTGGTAAGCGCGCGCACGCCTGAACCGCTGATGGGCTGGACAAGCGCCGGCGACACCTTAAGCGAACTGCGCGACAAACTGTATTTCAAAAGCCAGGAAGAAGCCGTGGCCTTCGCCGAACGCGAAGGCTGGGACTACCACGTGTCGAACCCGCACAAGCGCCATGTTCCGCCGCGCAATTACCTTGATAATTTCAAGTGGACGAAGCCGGAATCCGAGGCTAGATGACCGGGATCGGAAGGCGGCTTCGCGCCGCCCGCTGATCCCCGAAACCCCTTTGCCGGAATGACCCCGTAGCTCAGCTGGATAGAGCAGTTGCCTTCTAAGCAACAGGTCGGAGGTTCGAATCCTCTCGGGGTCGCCAGGCTACGCAAGTCGCGATTAATCAAAACCCGCTCGCCCGCGTCAGCCGCGCGTTCTGCACCGTATCACCCACCTGGATGCCCAGGCTTGCCACCTGCCCGGCATTGATTTCCAACGCCGCGCGCACCGGCCCGCCGGAAGAAACCCGCCGGTCGTCATAAGGGCGGTTGTTGAAGGCGATGTGCGTGATTTTTCCATCATTATCAATGAACAGCATGTCGAGCGGAATGCGGGTATTATGCATCCACATCGAGGTTTCCTCGACCGTGGAAAAGATAAACAGCATGCCATGATCTGCCGGCAAATGGTCACGGTTCATCAGGCCCTGCGCCAGCTGCGAGGGGGTTTCGGCAATCTCAACCCGGAAAACATGCCGGGCGCTGTTTTGGCTAATAACAACCGCCTGATCTTCGCTGAAAAGCGCGGGCGCGGTGGTGCCCTGATGGTAAAGGGCGAGGCCCGTAACAATCAGAATGACAGCTAAAACCGCAGCCGCAAAGGCCGCATATTTAAGATTTTGTTTAGACATTCTTGCGCTAGATAGGCTGAAAGAGCCGCGAAAGCCGCGATGGATTGCTTTTACCCTATGCGGCTTGCACAATAAACCGGGAATCGGCAGGTTTTAGTTCAGATGGCACGCCCTTCGATCCGCGCAACGCTTCTTGTCCTGATGCTAAGCTGCTTCGTGGCTAGCCCGCTCGTGGCGCAGGATATTTACGTCCGGCCTAATACCAACAAACCCGCCGCGCCTGATTTGGGGATCAAAGCTAATCCTAAGCCCGTCGAGCACCCTACCCCACAAGTTGCTGCACCTGCACCGCCGCCGCCGCCTACCTATACGCCGCCCGCAAGTTCTTCACCCATTAACGAGTATGATCAAGGTGCGATTATTGTCAAAACAAGCGAAAAAACTTATGCCGACCCGGGAACAGGTCCGAACAGTTTGCATGTAGCCCTTCAGGCCGGGGGCATTGGCCCGCAGGACAGAAGTTCGATCGCAGATAATTTAGGCTTAAGTGAAAAAGAGGTTCAGAGCAGTTGCTACCTTCGCTATCAACTTATGGTTATGTATGGACAAGACCTGGGAGGGACTCTGAATGTAGAGCCTGGCAAGGCCGTCGATTATAAATACTCCACCCCGCTTCGTAACCTGCAGGTCACTACTTCGGTGGCGTGCCGCAAGCTGCGCCACCCGCTGGCCGGCGTCATTCTTGAACAAGGCGATTATTACATCCTGTCCCTCCTTCCCGTAGACTGTCCGATTGGGGATAAAGCCAACGCCACCAAGCTTTCCCTCATCTTCCGTTATCTGGGTGACGGGAACGGCGAGTGCCGCTATCAATAACGGCCATGGATAAGTCTGTTTCTCCAAAATCTGTGCCTTTCCCGCAGCCGGCGCGGCCGCCCTTCCGCTCGAAGCGCACCCATCCGCTGCTGCGCTGGTTCGCGCGCATGAGCTATGAGATTAAAAGCGCGCGCGGCAACATGGCCACGCCGGGACGGCGGATGCTGGCCTATCTGGAAATACTGTTCATCGACCATGCGGTTTTTCGCATGGTTTATCCCAACCGCCACAGGGTTTCGAAACAGATGTGGCGCGCGGGGCAGCCCACCCCATGGGAAGTCGGCCGGCTGGCGCGCAACGGCATTCGCACCATTATTAACCTGCGCGGCGCGCGCGATTGCGCCTCTTACTATCTGGAGCATGAAGCCTGCCTGCGGCATGGCATCACGCTGGTGGATTTTCCGGTGAATTCGCGCCAGCCCCCCACGCGCGAAATCCTGACGGCGCTGAAAGACCTGTTCGCAAAGATCGAATATCCGGCGCTGATGCACTGCAAGGCCGGCTCCGACCGCGTGGGCATCATGAGCGCGCTTTACCTGCTGCTGAACGAAAAGGCGGATGTCGACAGCGCCCTGAAACAGCTTTCACTGCGTTATGGGCATGTGCGCCAGTCGAAAACCGGCGTGCTGGATCACTTTCTGAAAACCTATCGCGATTTTTCGGCCAAGAAGCCGGCGGATTTCATGGAATGGGCGCAGCGGCACTATGACCGCGACGAGGTCATTAAAACGCACAAAATTTCCAGTTGGGCCGAATGGCTTTATAACGACGTATTAAAGCGGGAGTAGCCGTTTATACGGGCTCCATAACACGGCGGGTAGCCGAGGCTACGGTCACAAACCTACTGCGAGCGGCTTCAATTATGGGATTGGGTGCAGCCGAACTATTTGGTGAATGAGGCAGGCGCGGCTCAACAGGCGCACCTATGGGGTCACGTCCCCGGTGACGATCGGCGTGGCGTTCGGCTAAAAAACCATCCAGCATTCTATGGGCGGGAAGGTTGCGATAGGTGCCTATCATGTTCGTCACCCCTTAAACTGTAATTTATGCAATTCGGCATAAGCTCCGCCACGCTTCAGCAATTCTTCGTGCGTTCCTTGCTCCACCAATTGTCCCTGATCGATCACACAGATGATGTCAGCATGGCGCACGGTGGCCAGACGGTGCGCAATAACCAAAGTTGTTCGGCCTTTAGAGAGCTTTTGGACGGCTTTCTGTACCAATTCTTCCGAGGCGGCGTCAAGGGCGCTGGTAGCCTCATCCAGCAATAGAATGGGGCTGTTGCGTAGAAAAGCCCGGGCTAGGACCAGGCGCTGCTTTTGCCCGCCGGAAAGGAATCCTCCCTGCTCACCCACCGGGGTGTCATAGCCCTGCGGCAAACGGGTAATGAATTCATCGGCTTCGGCAGCACGGGCGGCAGCCTCGATCTCGGCCTGGATGGCGCCAGTCTTTCCGAAGGCGATATTAACCCGCACGGTATCGTTGAAGACGATCACATCCTGGCTGACCAGCGTGATTCCTTCGCGCAGGCTGGCCAGCGTGATATCGCGCACATCCTGTTCGTCAATAACCACCGCACCATTCCCCACGTCATACAGCCGTGCGATCAGATTAAAAACGGTGGATTTTCCTCCGCCGGAACGTCCGACCAGCGCGGTGGTTTTTCCCGACTCGACTCGCAATGACATTCCCTGCAGCGCCGGGCGATCGGGCGCGTAGGAAAACCACACGTTCTTCAATTCCACTTTGCCCGCCGATACCTGCAGCGGTTTGGCGTTGGACTTGTCGACAATTTTCGGGCGGGTATCCAGCAGCGCGAAAAGCCGTTCGGCCGCGGCGAGGCCATCTTGCAAAATGGCGTTCGAGCTTCCCAGCGAGCGGATTGGCTGCGCCGCCAGCAACAGCGCGGTGATATATCCGGTAAAGCTGCCCACCGTGCCGGTGCCCGACATCACTCGCCAGGTTCCGAAAGCCAGCACGCCCGCCACCGCCCAGCCGCCCGCCACTTCCATCAGCGGATCGACGCGCGCGCGCAGGCGCACGGCTTTGCGTTGCGTTTCAAAAATCTGTCCGAATACCTGATCGGCCTTGGCGCTTTCGTAATCTTCAAGGTGATAGGATTTGATCATGCGCACGCCGGTGAAGCTTTGCTGCAAAAAGGCGGTTAAACCACCCAGGCTTGCCTGCAGGGCGGCGGCGGTAGAGCGCAAACGCTTTCCGATCTGCACAACCGGCACGCCCGCCACCGGATAAGCCACAAACACCATCAACGTCAGCAAGGGATCCAAATAAATCAGCATGCCCACCAGGGCCACCACCGTGATCCCGCCGCGCACAAAGCCGGTAAGGCAGCGATTCAGATTATTGCGCAGGGCTTCCACATCCACCGTGAAGCGCGAGGTAAGCGTGCCGCTGGGATCGCGCTGCAGGAAGGCCAAATCGGAATTCAGCAGGTGGCGATAAAGATCTTTCTGAATATCAATGACGATGCGGTTGACGGTGGTGGTGGTGGCCACGGTTTGCAGAAACATGACGATGGCGCGCACCGACGTGACCCCAATGATCACCAGCGGGATAAGAAAAAGCGTGCTTGTATCTTTCTGGCCGATGCGTTCCACCGTCCACTGAATGACCAGGGGATAAATGCTGGTAGTCACCGCCACGCCCCCCATCAGGGCCAAGGAAAGCCCGATCTGGGCCTTGTAATGGCGGATCCAGCGCTGCCAAAGGCGCCAGATCAGCTGAAAGCTGTGTGATTGAAGAAAACCGAACATAGAAGCTGCTCTCTAATTTCCCCTCCCCTTGAGGGAGGGGATAAAGGGGGTGGGGTCAGAAGGTTGCGGTAAGCGCAAATGGTGATGATTTGAGAAGTGTCACGTCCCACCCCACCCCCGGCCCCTCCCTCAAGGGGAGGGGTGATATTTCGCACTCGCACAATAAAGAAGGCCTGCACAACAGCAAAAAAAGGTCATTCCCGCAACTGCGGCCCTTCGGGTGGCAATATTCTCTTTAGAACTGAGGCTTATACTGGAGGGAATGGACGACCGCCCCTCCTCTCTCCTCAATGACATGAACGAAAGAACCCCAACGCCTACCCGCCGGAAAATCGGCCTTGTCCTGGGATCGGGGCTGGCGCGCGGCTGGGCGCATATTGGCGTTCTGCGCGGGCTGAAGCGTTTGGGCCTGGAACCCGACATCGTGGCGGGTTGCTCGATCGGCTCGGTGGTGGGCGGTATCTATCTGGCCGGCAAGCTTGATGTGCTGGAGCAATGGTGCCTGGGCCTGAACAAGAAAAAGATCCTTGGCTATCTTGATCTGCGCCTGCGCAGCGGCGGGCTGATTGGCGGAAACCGGATTGTACAGGAAATCATCGGCCATATCGGTGACGTGCCGATTGAAAGCCTGAACCGCCCCTATGTGGCCGTGGCCACCGACCTAGTGACCGGGCATGAAATCTGGCTGCAGAAAGGCCCGCTGGCCCAGGCCATGCGTGCCTCGTTCGCGATGCCAGGCGTGTTCCCACCCGTAAAGATGAATGGACGGTTTTTGTTTGACGGCGCGCTGGTGAACCCGGTGCCGGTGGCCGCCTGCCGCGCCATGGGCGCCGACATGGTGATCGCCGTGAACCTGAACGCCGATATTATCGGCAAGTCGCGTCAGCCGGGCTCGTCTTTGCCCAGCGCGGCGGGATTTGACCTGTTGAAAATGATCGACCAGTCAGGCGACGAAGGCGCGCCAACGATTGATAACCTTTCGCGCCGCGTGTTCCGCCGTGAATCGAACAATCCCAGCCTGTTCGGGGTGATGGTGGCGGCGCTGAACATCATGCAGGACCGCATCACGCGCTCGCGCATGGCGGGCGAGCCACCGGACGTGATGATTTCTCCGCGCCTGGGCGGCGTGGGCCTGCTGGAATTCGACCGCGCCGAAGACGCGATTGCCGAAGGCGAAATGGCGGTCTCGCGCATGCGGCCTGAAATTGCCGATGCGCTTTCGGTGCTGGCGCAAAGCACCATCGAACAGGCGAATGCGCCTGGAAGATAAGCTGGAAATTTAAAGAAATGGCTGGCTGCGCCACGCGTAGCGGCGGATAAAAGCCCGTCTTCGCCCTCCGGGCTACGCCGGGCACGCGTCGCGCGCTATCGCTTGCGAAGCGTGGTGACCCCGGCGGGATTCGAACCCGCGGCCTCGCGATTAAAAGTCGTGTGCTCTACCAGCTGAGCTACGGGGTCATATCACAAGCAAGATGCTTAGATAGCGGTTGCGAGCCGGTGGGTCAACCGCGACCTATAAAAATCACTTCAGTTTACGCTTTATCTGCTTCAGCACCCGCTCGCTGACAAACGGGCCGACCTCGCCGCCGAGGCGCGCGATTTCCTTCACGAAACGCGAGGAAATGAACTGGTATTTGTCGGAAGACATGAGAAACACGGTTTCGATCTCGCGCTGCAGTTTGCGATTCATGGCCGCCATCTGGAATTCGTATTCGAAGTCGGATACGGCGCGAAGGCCCCGCACAATCACCCGCGCGCCGACCTGCTGCGCGAATTCCACCAGCAGGTTTTTGAACGGCTTCACCACGATTTCGGCGCCGCTGGTGTCCAGCGTGGCGATTTCCGCTTCCACCATGCGCACGCGCTCTTTCAGCGAGAACAACGGCTCTTTCCCGGCGTTTTCAGCCACGCCGACCACCAGGCGGTTCACCACCCGCGTGGCGCGGCTGATGATATCGGTGTGGCCCAGCGTGGGCGGATCAAACGTGCCGGGGTAAAGGCCGATAAGTTTATTGGAAGAGGTTTTTTTTGCCATAAGGCGGACTCTTATTCCTCTCCCCCTGAGGGAGGATTAGGGAGGTTAACCGTATGAATTATCCTCGATAAGAACGTTCAACGAAGCGTATTTGTCATAACCTGGCCGACAATCCCAGCTACGCGCGGCGCACCCCTACTTCTCCTTTGAAATCGGGCAAGCTGTTGCCGCCGGGAGCCTCTGGTTGCCTCTATATATTCCCGCATCCAAGGCTCTTTTGCGTATAAAGCTTGGCGGCATTCTCGCGGCAAGAGATCGAACAATTCAATGAGAACTCCGTGCGCTATCATTCGCTCTTTATTAATTGCCTCACCAATTCGGCCTTGAATGCGACGTGTGAAAGAAACCATGCCCATTCTCCTTTAAGTTTGATTGCAAAAATCAAGTAGCACAAAACGATCATCTGGGGAACTGAGTCATCAACAGTCTTTCAGGCACACGTCCCAAAGCTCTTTGCCTTTGCATTCTGGAAAAGCGAAGAAACTCTTCAAGGCCAGGCTGATCCACACCCAATTCTGCGCGCTCCCTGTGTGAAAGATTCCCGCAGAGTTCGGCGGCAAGGTCGCCCGCACTGAGCCTTATCCTGGGTAATGACTTGGACATGCTTGCTTCCCCTTATTTTCCATGCGTCCCTGTTTCATCACTGCCTTCTTCCTGAATAAGGGCGGCGGA
>JACQAB010000099.1 GCA_016195205.1 Pseudomonadota bacterium | reverse complement strand
GGATTATGCAATTAAGCCGCGCCGGGAAAACAATAGGAATCCTTGAAGCCCTGCGCCCGCACCTGCCCGGCGAAACCGCCAGAAGAGTGAAGACTGCGTTGGTTAAGGCCTAAACCGAACTTCTAGCCCAACCCACGCTGAAGAAGCCGCCGGCTTCCGGCCACCAGCCGCCGGGCCGAATGGATGGGGCGCAGGCAAACGGCCAGCCCAAGCAGCGGTCCCCAGACGGATGGAAAATCGGTCACCACCGCCTTTGCCGCCGCCAAACTGGGCACACTGAGGCCAACCGTCAAACCATAGGCGCGCAATACTCCAATAGCCGCAACCGCACCGGCAAACATGCTCAGATCGCGGTAGCGGTATTCCCGGGGGACGGTGGGTATGGACAAAATTTTCTCCTGAATCAAGGGCAGCAGAATAGCATTTTTTTGGGGCCAAGAAAATTGCCGAAGGTGGAGTCAATTTTGTTAAGGTTTCGGAAGAAAAATGGCTTGCCAAGCCGAAGCAAGCGCCGGAATCAGCCCGCCTTCGCCCTAAAGGGCTTCGGCGTGGCAGCCTACGCGCGCTGCGCTTGCGTAGGCTGGTGCCTGGGGCCAGAATTGAACTGGCGACACACGGATTTTCAGTCCGTTGCTCTACCAACTGAGCTACCCAGGCGTGCCTTTTAAGAAGCGGTTGTTATAGGCGGGCGTTTAGGGTTTTGTCCAGCTATTCCAAATAGAAGTGTCATGCCCGCGAAGGCGGGCATCCATGGCAGAGACCTTTCAGGTAGATAGGCAGTTGCCATGGACCCCCGCCTTCGCGGGGGTGACATTATCTAATTTTCGTCTTCGGATTCCTTCTGCCCATCCTCGTCTTCATCTTCCTTTACCGGCACGCGATAGGTTTCGCCGAACCAGCGATGCAGGTCGACATCGGCGCAGCGGCCGGAGCAGAAAGGCTTAAAGCCTTCCACCGCGGGTTTCTGGCAAACGGGACAGGGTTTCATTTCAACACCTCGTCCAGGCTAAACCCCCTGCGGGCGCGGCTGATTTCGAACAGCCCCATGCGCGTAAAACCGTAAACTTCCCCGGCAGCAGCGTCCTGCGCGCCCAAATGATGGATATGGCGGGTAAGCTCATCCCGGTCGTCGCGCGATTTCATTTTAAGGAAGTCGATTACAATCAGCCCGCCGATATTGCGGAAACGGATGTGCTGCATAATCACTTCCGCCGCCTCGCGATTGATTTCAACGACCTGGCCGCGCTCGCCGCCATTCACGTCGATCAGGTTCAAGGTTTCGGTGCGTTCGAAAATCACATTGCCGCCGCCTGGTAATTCCAATTTTTTGCGCATGAGGGATTGAAAGAAATTTTCCAGATCGCCCTGGTCAAATGCGTTTTTGGCTTCTTTTATTTTAAGTCCGGCGATAAGCGATGGACGCAACTGTTTCAGGCTTTGCGTGGCGGCGGAAAGGTCCGTCCCCTGCTCTATCAGCACTTCAAACGTCCCCTCGCCCACCGCCATCAGCAGCGCCTGCTCAAAAACACTGGTAGGCGGCAGGCAAAGCGCCTGTTTTTCAGGGAGATGCTGAAGCTTTTTCGCGTAAGCTTGCAACTCGTGCAATTCCTGTTCCAGCGCCTGGCGCGGGGCTTTCAGGCTGGATTTGCGGATCACCCATCCACCCGGCTGGCCTTCCAGCAATTCGTGAATGTTCTGATCGGCAATACCGCGCCGCGCTTCGTCGAGGCGGCGAGAGAAATAAACCTCATTCCCGAATACCTGGTGCACCAGATAAACCCCCGGCAGGGCGATGTTGCGCGTAACTCCGGGGCCCTTGTCGCCACGCCCTTCTGATTTCACCTGAACCAGCACGGCATCGCCCGCGTTCAGCCCTTCGGCATCGTTCAGAAAACCGGTAACGCCGTTTGCAATACGCACGAAAGCGTTCTTGCCCAGCACGCGATCAACCACGCCATGATGAATGGCCCCGGTTTGATTGGGATTTTTGGTGCTTTCAAAAAAGCATTCCAGCACCTGCCCGTCTTTGGTGACGATGGCGCGGCTTAAACCTTCGTGCTGGTCGTAATGGAGGATGATGGACATGGGTAGAAGAGGGTTTAGGGGCTAGGGGGCTTAGGGACTCTTTTTTTTAGCCCCCGAGTCCCTGAGTCCCTCAGCCCCTATTTGTGCCTAAAACTGATGCGGCCTTTGGTGAGGTCATACGGCGTCATTTCCACCGTCACCTTGTCGCCGGCCAGCACGCGGATGCGGTTCTTGCGCATGCGGCCCGCCGTGTGGGCGATGATTTCGTGGCTGTTTTCCAGGCGCACGCGGAACATGGCGTTGGGCAAAAGCTCAAGCACCGTTCCGGAGAATTCGATGACGTCTTCTTTGGCCATTAAGGTTCCACGTTGGAAAAGGTGTTGAAAAGTGCCTGTTTCTTGTTCGTGGGTCAATAGAGGTAAGCCTTGCCATAAGCAATAACCACCCCCCTCCCTTCGGGAGGGGAAATAGGTTTTGGCAAATGGAAAGGACATGCTTAAGAAACAAGCGCCTTTCGCAGGCGCGAAATCCACCCTTCTACCTCATCCCCGCGCGTTTTATAGGCCGTGCGGTTGACGATTAGCTTCGAAGACACATCGGCGATTTTCTCAACTTCCACCAGATGGTTCGCCTTCAACGTGCCGCCGGTAGCCACCAGATCGACCATAAAGGGCGCAAGGCCCAGCATGGGCGCCAATTCCATGGCGCCGTTCAGTTCGACACACTCGGCCTGAATGCCCCGCGCCGCGAACCAGGCCCGGGTGCAATTCGGAAATTTGGTGGCCACGCGCAGATGGCTTAACCGCTTTAAATCCAGCGGCGAGTCGGCCTCGCGGCGGCACAGGCTCATGCGGCAGGCGCCGATATTCAAATCCAACGGGGCGTAGATTTCCGGATAGTCAAATTCCATCAGCACATCGTTGCCTGTCACGCCTAGCTGTGCCGCGCCGAAGGCCACAAAAGTGGCCACGTCGAACGACCGCGCGCGGATAATGGAAAGCCCCGGCTGGTTGGTGGAAAAGCGCAGCTTGCGGCTGTCGTCGTCTTCGAACGCGGCTTCGGGTTCGATGCCGGCGCGTTTTAGCACCGGCATGAATTCGTTCAGAATGCGCCCGCGCGGAACGGCCAGGAGGATTTCGCTGTTGGACAT
The DNA here is from genome assembly GCA_016195205.1 of Pseudomonadota bacterium. Classification (GTDB taxonomy): domain Bacteria; phylum Pseudomonadota; class Alphaproteobacteria; order UBA9219; family RGZA01; genus JACQAB01. Next base: position 16,665 of record JACQAB010000099.1, on the reverse strand, counting down.
GCCGTAACTTAAAACGGCACGGCGGGGATTTGCAATCTTTTATCGGCCGGATTTTAACCGGAGTTATTGGCCGGGACGAAAGATCCTTCGCAAGATAAAGCGGTCGCGCCCGGTCGCGTGGCAGATTTTCTTGGTAAGATCTTGTATCTTTAATCCCGTCTTGCAGGCATCGGCCAAATTGGGATCCGATTTTTGTTTATCTGCGGCACATCGGGTAAGGGCCTCGGTGTTATTTTCGCGCTGGTTCTCCAAGCGCCCTAAAAATCCTGCGGCACAATATCGGCGGCCGCCATCGCGTCGATCTTTCAAGCCGTCTACCACGCCCCGCAAGGCGCAATTGGTATCAATATCGCGGTGAATGTTTTCGGCCTGCTCGGCGGCATAGGCTACCCCGCGTTTGCGGGCATACCTGGCAACCTCAGCAAGAAGCGTGCGATCCAGAGGCCGCGTTTGTGCGCAGGCGGCGGGGTCCCCCTGCGCATCCCGTATCATGCGCTCAAGCGTATGCCCAAACGCTGCTTCAACACGGTGGCGCGCAAAAAGCTTAAATAAACCGGGGCGACGACTCTTTTCAGCCATCAAATTTCTTCCAGAATTTCAGAAAACACCCATGCGTTTTCCTTCCAGGCATTCTGTCAGGGCATGCTTAAATCAAAACTAATGATTATGGTTAACTGGGCACGAAAGGAAAAAAGAGAAGATATTAGAGATTGATTAAGCCGCCAGCCGTTCAATTTCCGCACCGCAGGCGGCGAGTTTTTCTTCCACGCGCTCGTACCCGCGATCAAGGTGGTAAACGCGGCTGACGATGGTGTCGCCCTTCGCCACCAACCCCGCCAATACCAAGCAAACCGAAGCGCGAAGGTCCGTTGCCATTACCGGCGCGCCGTGCAGTTCCGGCACCCCGCGCACAAAGGCCGTGGCCCCGTTCACGGTGATGTTCGCGCCCATGCGGCACAGTTCGGGCACATGCATGAAGCGGTTTTCGAAAATGCTTTCGTGAATGGTGCAGCCGTCGTTGCCCAGGGTCATCAGCGCCATGGCCTGCGCCTGCAGATCGGTAGGAAAGCCGGGATAGGGCGCGGTGTTCACATCCACGCTGCGGATGGTGTTCGCGGCGCGGCGGACCGAGAAGCCGTCTTTCGTCGACGTAACGGAAATGCCCACGCGGTCAAGGAATTCAATTACCGCCTGCAGATGTTCCATCCGCGCGCCAACCAGTTCAAGCTCGCCCCCCGTCATGGCGGCGGCCATGGCATAGGTTCCCGCCACAATGCGGTCGGCCACAATGCTGTGCGTGGTGCCGTGCAGCGCGTTCACGCCTTGAATATGCAAGGTGTCAGAGCCAATACCTTCAATCTTTGCGCCCATTTTCACCAGGCATTCGGCCAGATCGGTGACTTCCGGCTCACGCGCGGCACCCACCAGCACGGTTTCGCCTTTGGCCAGGCAAGCGGCCATCATCAAATTCTCGGTGCCGGTGACGGTGACCTGAGGAAAAACAATTTCCGCGCCGGTTAAACCCCTTGGCACTTCGGCGACGATATAACCGTCTTCCAAATCGATCCGCGCGCCCATTTTTTGCAGGCCGGCGATATGCAGATCCACCGGCCGCGTTCCCAGCGCGCAGCCGCCGGGCAGTGACACCCGCGCCTTGCCGCAGCGCGCCACCAAGGGGCCAAGCACCAGAATGCTGGCGCGCATTTTTCGCACCAGGTCATAAGGCGCAGTGACGTTGCTGATGGAAGGCGTGTGCAGCGTGGCAGCGCCCTTCCCCATTTCCACCTGCGTGCCGTGCTGGCCAAGCAGCTTGGCCATGGTGGTGATGTCGGCCAGCTGGGGAAGATTCTGGAAAACCAGTTTTTCAACGGTTAAAAGCGAAGCCGCCATCAGCGGCAGGGCGGCGTTTTTGGCCCCGCTGATGGTAATTTTGCCTCTTAACGGGGTGCCCCCGCGTATGCGAATTCGGTCCATGGTATGGGGGCTCCTTCCATCCCTCCCTGTAATAAACGCTTGAAACTAACCGAAAATAAGGCGGAAAAACAATGATGGTCTGCATTTGTGCCTTTCCGGCATCGGCCTGAACGCACCGCGAGATGATCCACGGAAGGCATCATTTTTGCCCTTAACATGCCTCAATTTATCATCAATGATTGAGCCTCGGAAGCTGGAGGTTCCATCTTTCGCCCCAAACCAAGCCGTAATATCTGCGGTTTTTAAGGAGTTCAACATGAAGAAAATGTTAGCGGTTGCCGCCGTGGCAGCCTTGATTTCGGCGCCGGCTTTTGCCGCTCCGGAAGCCTACAATGTAGAAATCGGTGCGAATGGCCAGATGCGCTCCTCGCCGCCTTCAGCCGCTGCTGAAGCCCCGCAGGCGCAGCCCAGTCAAGCGACTTGGACTCCCGCTCCGTCTCCCGGTCGTCCCTCCGCTGCCCAAGCTGGCAGCCAGGGTGGCGCGAAGATGATGAAAGCTTCCGATGAGCCGGCCACGCCTGCTCCGAAGAAGAAGCACCACAAGAAAAAGAAGAAAGACGCCGGCGCTCCTGGTTCCGAAGCGCCCAAGGCCGCTCCTGCTCCGGGTCAGCCCGCAGGCCAGGGTCAGCAATAACGCTGAAGCCTAACTGTTAAGAAAAAGCCGGGGGCGCTTCACCTCCGGCTTTTTTGTTCTTTTGTCATCCCAGAAGCCGCGACTTGTCCGCCGAAGCTTCAGCGAAGGCGGAAGCGGCTATCCGGGATCCCATTTTATTCTTGTTTCTAGAAAACAAATGGGATCCCGGCTCTTCCGCCTACGCTAAAGCTTCGGCGGACGAGTTTGCCCAGACCCTCCGTAGCTTTAGCGAAGGAGGGCGAGCTAAAGCCCTTGGCCGGGATGACATTAATGAGAGTCGCTCTCTTCTGCTTTCATTTTCCCCCGCACCGTTTGACGCAGGCGCGCCTGCTGCTTACGCTTGGCCAGGTTTTCGCGCAGGGCTTCGGCCTCGCGCTTCAAACGTTCCGGAGAGGGAGCCGCTTTTTTATTCATGCAGGCGGACATAGCCCAATTACTGCCCATAATCAAACGGAAGGGTGAAACGCTGGTCCGCCCATGGCAGCGCTTTGCCATTCAGGAATGCGGCGAGCCACTGGTTTCGCTGGAGGCCATGGGCTGTTTTACCTTTCAGGACCCGGCGCCCTATGCCGCCGTTGGCGCGCCCTATGGCGACATGGGCCCCTATTACCTGCGCCAGGGCGTGGCTGAACGGCTGAGACGCGCGCAGGATAATCTGAATAAGCTGCTGCCCGGATGGCATATCCGCATTTTTGATGGCCTCCGGCCCCTGGCGGTGCAGGAATACATGGTGGCCTACAGCTTTGCCGAACATGCACGGGCCAAGCGCCTTGATCCGCTGACGGTGGAGGGCAAACAGAAGGATAATTTGCTGGATGAGGTTTACCGCTTCTGGTCGCCCGCGAATGACGACCCCGCCGCCCCGCCCCCGCACAGCACCGGCGCGGCGTTTGACTGCACGCTGGAAGACGACAGCGGCTCGGAACTGCCCATGGGTTCGCCCATCGACTTCATCGGCGAGGAATCGAAGCCCGAATTTTTCGCGGAAGCCGGAGACATGCCCCAGCGCGGCTATGACAACGCCCGGCGCATGCTGCATAATTTATTGGCGGCGCAAGGCTTCGCCCGCCATCCCGGCGAGTGGTGGCACTTCTCCTACGGCGACCAGATGTGGGCGTGGCAAAACGCCGAGCGCGGCGAGAGCGTGCAGGCCATTTATGGGAAGGCGCAGGGTGGTTAGGCGGCTTGCGCTGCTAACTGGGCCAGACGTTTGCGGCGCATTTTGTAAAGGGCCGGCTGAATGACGCGCTCGCTTGTCCTTTCAAAAATCGCCTCTCTGACGGCCTGGAATGGCAGGCTGTGCTCTTCATTGCCTGCCATCGGTACATAGCCTGGGTACTTCTTTATATTGTTTGCATCGATCACCGGCACCCGGGCCTTCATATCGGCAAGGACTTCCTCTTCCGTATAAACATCGTGAAGAAGTCCATTGGCCGTTTCTTCCGCTTTGCAAAGTCCGGTGGCGGCGTCTTCCATTCGGTCATTGCCATCAGCATCAGGAATAGCAGAACAGCCTCTGCCTTCATTCCAGGGAGCGAAATAGCCAAGCAAGCCATTAGTATTATATTTAAGCGCCTTGGCTTTAACGGCAGTCGTAGTCGTAAAGTAACCCTCCGGGGCCACCGGGAAGGTTAGCATTCGGAGAAGAGATTCCCATTCCCAGTTGGCATAAGCTCTCTTCGACATGCCATTAACATCTCTGTCGAGACCAGCCTGAATGGCACGGACATCGTTATTATGGCAGGGCTCAACCAGCACGCCGCCGGCCATCAAAGATGCCACCCAGGTTGTTGTTGCTCCTGATCCGAAATGGGTTTCCTTGTTGGCAAGGCCAGCCTGCAACCGCTTGGTGAACGCCCACATTCCCATGCCGATCTGGGCGCCGGCTTTCAGAAAGCCGCGCCGGATAGCTGTAGTGCGCGCCCGCTCTTCATAAGCGGTGTACCAAATTCCTTTTTTCGCATCGTCTTCAGGTAACACCGGGCCGATTTCACCGTTCGTATGGATATCATCGCCCCACCGATCGTAAATACCGGTGTTTTCCATGCTAACGCAGTCTCTGAGTTCATAAAGAATGGCGTCAAATTCCACACTGCTGCGGAACGACTCATTCATGAACTTAAATTTGAGGGTATTTCTGGGAAGGCCCGCCAGATCTTCGGCGGCATCCTTCATCTGTCTGGCATAACGCGCTTCCTTGTAGCCCCAGCATTTGGGGAATGTGATGTAGCCGGAACCCGTTTGGCTGTTGCGCAGCGGGGAATCCTTGGGCTTCATCAGATCGGCTTTAATCGCCAGAGTGCTGGCCAACAAATCGTGCGCGAATTCGGGCACGCTCATGCCATTCACGCGAATTGAATCGGTCTCCATAGCCAACCCGCGCACGCGCGACATCAACACGGGGCGGCCGGGTTCTGAAAAGAGTTTTCCGTCGGGGCCACGATAGACGCGGTCATGCGGCATGCGGCGCGCGACAGCTTGACCCGCTCTCTGGTAGGTATAAGTGCCGCGATAAAGCTGCTGCTCACGGCGATTCATGTCGAGTTCGCCCGCCTCATTGACGCATTCGGTGGCGTCTTCCTTATCGATCAGGCCGGTGATGTTGCACTGTTCCTGGAAGCTGGTGATCTTCGCGGCATTGCCGGCAAGGCCAAGCAGCGGGCTGATTTCGCCATCAAAACGCATTTCCCGGCCAAGGCCGTTATGCTCGAACAGGAAGACTTTATCGTTATCCGCACCGCGGCCCCGATATTGGGCAGGATCCTGCAATTCAGTCTTCGTGCCGTCGGTTAACGTTACTTCCAGCTTTCCGCCAACTTCCGCAAGGCTTTGCAGGTTTTTCCAATCGCCAACTTTTAACTTAATATCGCGATTATAAAATTCGATGAGCCGGTCAAACGCGGCCTGATAGGGCGTTCTGCCCTGCAGGTCGCTGAGAATGACGTCGGTAATACTAAGGGCGTCTTCGCGTTTGATCCAAGCGCCCTCCATATAATTCATCACCATGCCGGGCTCTCTCAGCGGCGTTACCGGCTGAGGGGCAGGAATGGAGAATTGCTTATCAATATTTTTTGTGGTGATTTGGTAATCAGGCAGTGCGCCGATCTTCCACTTAAGTTTATTTTTCAAAAATTTTGCGTAATCCGCGGGGTCGTGGCCTTTGCCGCTCAAACGGCGCTCGCGGTGATAGGCGCTGATCTTCGCCTGGTGGTCGACCCGCTCCTGCATGAGCGGAAGGCGGTCTAAAGTTGCATTGCGGAAATATCCTGGAAGACCTGCCCTAAAAGTTTTTGGATTAATGCCTGTTCCCTGCAAAGCTTCCTTAAAATAGAAAGCTTCGGTCGCAGGTTTCATTTCAATCGTACGGCCTCTTTTATCTTTTATAATGGTATATTCAGACATGAGATTCCTCTTCTAAGGGATTGGAATGGCAGGGACAGGTTCGATAATCTCGAGCCCGGAACGGTAGCCGCCCTCCCCCTCAAAGACAAGCCCGGTTATGGGGCGGTGCAGCAATGGGGGGTGGGGCCCGGTTTTGCGCGATTTTCTGGGGATTTGGCCCGAGGTGGAAAAGTGGTTTTCAGCCCAGGCGTGTTCTGATACTTCATAGCCCGCAAGAATCGCGAAGCTGCCGTAGCTCAGGGGTAGAGCACGTCCTTGGTAAGGACGGGGTCGTAGGTTCAATTCCTATCGGCAGCACCACGCTTCGCCCTTACGGGCTTCGCGTGGTGCAGCCACGCAGAGACCGTTAGGCCGAAGCGTGTCCGGCGTAGCTGGAGCGAAGCGGAAGCGCAGACGGACTGGGGCGTTTATGTGGTACGTTTACATAATCCGCAGCATTAATTCCCCAGACGAAGAATATACCGGTGCGAACCGCCACTTCTAGAAATAGTCTTGTTTCTTTTTGATCTCGGCGCCCGTAATACGTTCCATCCGCGGATTAGTGATTCTCAAATAATCCGCTGTTTTTAACTCGACCGACTGATCAAGGCGCGCCGCGTTGAAGTAGATGAACTCGTGCTCCTTGAGTGACGGATCGACAATCAGTGTCAGTTCCTCATTGAACGAGAAGGGCAGAACAGTGCCGGCTACGCTGCCGGCCAGTCTTTCCGCGTTCTCCTGGTCCGCAAACCTTGCCTCTCCTCCAAACATGTTGCTGAGGACGTCAAAGTTTATCTTGGCGTCACCGGGAACCACCGCGAGAATAAATTTCCTGTCCTTCTTGCCGGTCTTAACCTTGACGATCATACATTTCGCCGCGTGCGATACGTCGTGGCCGCGCATAGGGCTCACAATTTCACAACGCCCTTCTGCAGGGTGGTCGATGAGCCGGTACTGAGCGCCTTGCTGATCGAGAAGCCCAAGGAGTTTCGTGTAAGTAGCGTTTGTGTTCGATGACTCTGGTGTTGGTGCTGGCTCTGGCATTGTCATAAAGCGACCCCTAATTTAGGAAAAAAATAGCGCCGGTTGGGTAACATATGCCCGGCCTGCGATCAAATGATTAATCCTTAACAAAAGAAAAGCGTCATGCCAGCGACCCTCCTACGCTAAAGCTTCGGAGGGTTGTTTTCGCAAACTCGTCCACCGAAGCTCGAAGAGCGTAGGCGGAAGGCTGGCGTCCATGGCAACCGCCTCGCCATACGATAGGTCGCGGCCGTGGATTCCCGCTTTCGCGGGAATGACAATTCAAGTTAATGCCACTTTCCGCTGTGTGGCCATTTGTAATCGTCACCGTGATAGACGTCGCTGGTTTCGCCGGTCATTTTATGACGGGCGGCTTCTTCCTTCTGGGCTTCGGTCATGTCTTCGTCGTCTTCCTTGGCGGTGGCGACGGCGTCTTCCTCGTGCTCTTTCTGGGCTTGCGGATCGGGCGGCGCGCCTTTGTAATTGTAATGGGGGTGATCCTGCTCGCCCTCGGCGAAAGCGGGCGCGGCCAAGCCCAGCGCCAGGAACAGGGCAACAAAGAAAGCAATTTTCGGCATGGGTTTCTCCGGGGGTTAGGCGTTCATTCTACTCTTTTTACTTCAGGCCTTGTCAATTGCGCCTGATCACGCAATATCTCTGAAAAATAAGGAGGAACCATGTCCCTTGAAGCCCTGCGCGAAAGCCTGCCCGACTACGCCAAAGACCTAAAACTTAACCTTTCCAGCCTGATCACCGACGCCGCGCTGAACGACCAGCAGCGCTTCGGCTGTTTCGTGGCCTGCGCCATTGCCGGGCGTAACGCGCGCCTGACCAAGGCGGTGATCGACGAATTTTCCGGCAAGCTGTCGCCCGAGGCGCTGAACGCCGCCAAATCCGCCGCGGCGATCATGGGCATGAACAATATTTATTACCGTTTCACGCACTTAACCGGGAACCAGGAATACCGCCAGATGCCCGCCAAGCTGCGCATGAACGTAATCGGCAATCCCGGCGTGGACAAAATTGATTTCGAGTTGTGGAGCATGGCGGTTTCCGCCGTCAACGGCTGCGGCATGTGCATGGACAACCACGAAGAAAAGCTGAAGAAGGCCGGCATAAGCGCCGAGGCCATTCAGGCCGCCGTACGCATCGGCGCGGTGCTGCATGGCGTGGCGACGGTGTTGGATGCGGAAGAGGCTCTGTGAAATCTATGGAATGTCATCCCGGAAGCCGCGAAACGGCTATCCGGGATCCCATTTTATTCCTATTTCTGGAAACCAAATGGGATCCCGGCTCGCGCCCGCTACGCTCGCTTGGCCGGGATGACAAATCCTAACGATGCGTCGGCGCATAGCCACCGTATAATCACGCATCTTCCTCGATTTCCATCGGCTTCAATTCCGGCAGGAACCACTTTTGGGCGATTAGAGTCGGCACCACGGCGCTTAAAATCACCGCCGTGACCAAGATGGTGTATTGTGTCTGGTCAATGATGTGATTGGTGAAGCCGAAAAGGGCGCAAATACTGCCGAAGGTAAGGCCCGTGCACATCAGCAGCGTGGTGTACATGCCCTCGCGCGGAGTGAACTTAAAAACTTTGGTCAGCGGCAAAATGCCCAGAAACTTGGTGACCATTTTGAGACCCAAAAATACCGCGATCAGCCCCGCCGCGCTGACCACCGCATGAAAACTGACCAGCGACCCAGCTTTCAGGAAATAGAAAGGCGTCAGCATGGCAAAAGCCATGACCCGCATGCGCTCGGACAGCGCGTGGTTTTTAAGAAAAACAGGCGCGAGCACCATGCCGACCAGATACGCCGGAAGCACGGCCTCGCTTTTGGCCATGGTCGCAAATCCACCCAACGCGAAAAGGATAAGAAGAAAGAACTTGATATCCGGCTCGCTGACGCGCCGGCCGACCTTTTGCAGGAACCAGGGCGCGAATTTGGCCGTTCCGGCAAGAACCGCCACCGTCACCACGGCAAAAAGCGCCAGCCAGATGTTGTAATTGGCGAATACCAGCCCCAGGACCAGCACGGTTCCAAGATCATTGATGAAACAGGCTGCCAGAAGAATCTTGCCCAGCTCGGTTTTATTAAGTCCGGTTTCGATCATCACCGCATAAACGACCGCCACCGACGTGGTGGAAAGCGAAAGCCCGGCGATCTGCGCCTGCGGCCAGATCCATCCCAGGCCATAATGCGCAAAAAGCATCACCCCGGCATAAGGTACGAGAAACCCCATCAGGCCAAGGCCCATGCTTGGCCAAAAATGCTTGCGCATGACTTTGGGATCGATTTCGGTGCCAGCAAGAAAAGTGAGCAAAATGGCGCCAAAACCGGCAAGGTAGTTCACCCACGGCGTAAGCGCGAGGCCAATCACATTGCCCGCGATGGCACCAACAATAATCTCGGTAAGTGCGACCGACATCGCAATCCGGATCGACAACAGCGATGCGGCCAGCGCCAGTCCGATCCACAGAGCGGAGGCAAACCAGATATTCTCGCTCATGACTGTCTCCTTCGTTTATCCGGCAAGCCGGATTTTTAAGACAGGAGTCATCAGCCTCATGGGCGGTTTCGGGGAACTCCATCCCCATCGATGGAGTAAATATCATGCCTCATCCGCCTATGCGCAAGGACGAATCTAACTCCCGCATGGCTTAAACACTGGCCGGCCGAACATGATCAAGGCAGGCACCGGGGATTCATCCGGTTTCCGATTGATGTAACCGATATGCAGGGTGGAATCTCCTTCCGGCAAATTCAACTGCAGCGACACCAGGCTTTCCGGGTCTTTACCCGCCACGGGAATGGGTTTTTCCATCTTCGCGCCCTTGTTGAGTTGGAAAGAGGCATTGCGCGTCTGGTCATCCATGAAAAAATGCGTTTGCATCACCGCGCACCCTGCCCGGCGGCTGTGGATTTCCATTTCCGATTGGGCATCCAGCATGGTGACGCGGCGCACCCGCCCCTGCATAATCAAATTCACATATTGGCGCAGGCCGGTGATTTTAGTGATTTGCACCAGTGGCGCGCGGCTGGCTTCTTTCACGCTTTGCGGGGTAAGCCGCACAAAGCGGGCCAGCCCTGTTTCAGCCGCTACCGGGCCGAAGTTGTTGTCGCTTTCGCTGCTGGCGAACAGCGCGCCCTGCAGTTCTTCTTTTGGCAGACTAAGCAATTCTTCCGTTTCTATGGCTTCGGGCAAATGCGGCAGGAAGTAAACCGCCTTAGCCAGATCGTAACAGTTGAAAAGATAGGCGATATCGTTGTTCTCGTCGGCGCGGCAGCGGTAATCGACATAAAGCGCCGAGGCCTTGCGCATTTCATCATTGGAATAAAATTTACGCGCCTCAAGGCTGGCTAATTGAACGTCATCATTCGACCGCCAGAAAGCCGAGCTGGAAGTAAGGCCGATGCTCATCATGAAAAACAGCAGCAAGGCGTATCCCGGCACAAACCAGGCCGGGCGCGTATAAAGCAGCAATACCGGCAATGCGTTAAGGGCGAGATAAAGAACGTTACGGATCATGCCGGTTACCGGCAGCGGGAATGGCCCCGCCCAGAAAGAAAGACCCGTGCGAAAATCAAGCCGTAATTCATGGGGAAAGCCAAAAATCATCAACACGAAAAAAACCATCAGGCCGTTGCTGAGAAGTTCTTTCCGCGCGGCTTCGTTCATGCGGAACAGGGCAATCAGCGGCAGGAAAAGATAGGGTTCCACCAGCCGGTTGGTGAGGTAATCCAGCTTTTTGTCGACGATCACCGCGTTGGTGAAGCCCACATACAGCGCTGCCAGGGCCAGGACGACAAAGGCAAAGCGCGAAAAGCGACTGTTCCAGAACTCGCGCTTCAAAAGTCCAGTAAGGATCAGCGCCATGCCCGCCAAGGGCGCGCCCCCATAGAAAAAATAAAGCGCGGCGTTCTTGGCAAAGTTGAATCGCGCCAGGGCATTATTCACCGCCAGATCAAAGGCGAACGGGGCTTCCCCACCCGCCAGTTGCGCATAGACGGCCCAGGCCAAGGCCATCAGCAGCGGGAACCCCAGCGCATGGGCCAAAGCGTGTTTGCGATTCAGGGATGTTTTTTTGACAAGCTCGGGCGCCAGCGTGGCCAGCGTGGCCAGCCACAGCACCCACGCACTGTCCTGCGTTAAAATGGCAAGGCCCAGGAAAAGGCCCGTGGCCGTGCCATATTTCATGGATTCCGGCTCATCAAACAGCCGGTCGAGGGCGTACACCGCATATATAAGGAGTGGAATAAGCAAAGCCTCGGACGTAAGCAGCGCGGCATAGGCAAAGAACGCCGGCAACAGCATTCCCAATCCGGCCAAAAGGCTTGCCTCCATTCCCTTCAGCCGCGTGTGACGCGAAAGCAGCGCGCGCAGGGGAAAAAATCCGCTGCCTAAAAGCAGCGTCTGCAGCAAAACAAGAATCGTGTGGCCGGTTTGCAAAGCCGGAAACAGAAAAGCCAAAATCATCGGCAAGGAATAAAGCGGTGGCGTTACCGCGGGATAATTATGGCTTTGCAGAAAATTCCCCTGCTCCAGCACATGCCGGGCGCGGTCGGCGTAATAAAGAGTGTCGGGCCAAACCGCGGCGATTCCAGTTTTCAGCGTGTAAAAAATGCCGACCGCCAAAACCCCGGCAAAAAAAACATAGGGCTCGAAGGTGCGGGGAAAGAGCCGGGTTTGGTCACGCGATGTTCGGCTCATTAACGATCTCTAAACCTTTGGAGTGAGAAAACTTGGTTTTTCGGGCTGAAGTCGGAAATTTTTGCCGGGTTTATTAAGAAACTTTTCATCAACTGGACCTTAATGTCATGGGGAGCGGCGTTATGGGCGAAATGGTGATGGAAAAACAGCGCGCCGGTGGTGTTGGGGCTCAAGTCTTTCCGTGAATGTCCAGGTTTACAAGTGTTTCTTAGCTTCAGGGAGTCGGCACAGTGAATCAACTTTTGCAAACTTTGCGCGGATTAGGGCCGATGCGCCTCGCGGCGCTGGCCGGAATGATTCTGGCGGTTATTGTCTTTTTTGGATTTCTTACCAGCAAAATGGCGTCGGGTCCAATGGCGCTGCTTTACAGCAACCTGGATCCGGCCGATGGCGGCGCGATCATCGCCCAATTGGAAAGCCAGAAAATTCCCTACGAGGTCAGCGGCAACGGCACCAGCCTGAAAGTTCCCTCGGAACAGGTGGGCCGCATCCGCATGGAGATGGCGCAGGCTGGTTTGCCGCGTGGCGGATCCATCGGCTATGAAATTTTTGACCAGAAAGACGGCTTTTCCACCACCAGCTTCGTGCAGAACATTAATCACCTTCGCGCGCTGGAAGGCGAGTTGGCCCGCACCATCAGCACCCTCACCCCCATTCAAGCGGCGCGGGTGCATCTGGTTCTGCCCCGCCGTGAAATGTTCAGCCAGGCCGAACAGAAAGCCACCGCCAGCGTCTTCCTGAAAATGCGCGCCGCCGCCAGCCTTTCGAAAGAACAGGTGGCCGCCGTGCGCCAGTTGATTGCCGCGGCCGTGCCCAATCTGCAATCTGAAAATGTTTCGATCGTCGATGATCACGGCAACCTTCTGGCCAAAATGGCCGGCAATGGCGATGCCGGGGCCGATGCCAGCAACCACGAAGAAATTCGCATGGCCTATGAAAAAGTTCAGTCCGACAAGATCGAAGAGCTTCTTTCCCGGTCGCTGGGCTATGGCAAGGCCCGGGCGCAAGTGTCGGTGGAAATGGATTTCGACAGGGTTAGCACCAGCTCTGAAATCTTCGATCCGGAAAGCCAGGTGGTGCGTTCCACCCAAAACGTTTCCGATGAAGGCAGCAGTTCCGAAGGCGCTACTGGCGGCGGCGTAAGCGTGGCAGGTAATCTTCCGGCCGGTCAAGCAGCGGGCGGCGGCGGATCGAACGCCAACAAGAACAATCATTCGGAAGAAACCGTCAATTACGAGATCAACAAAACCATGCGCACGCAGGTGCGTGAAAGCGGCTCAGTGAAAAAGCAAACGGTCGCCGTGCTGGTAGACGGCGTTACTACGAAAGACAAGGACGGCAAGGAAACCTATACCCCGCGCACGAAAGAAGAGCTGGAACAGATTAAAACGCTGGTAAAAAGCGCGGTGAATATCGACGCCACCCGTGGTGACACACTGGAAGTGGTGAATATGCCGTTTGTTTCCGCTTCCGACGGCCAGATGACCGGCAATGAAGGCATTATGGGTTTTGCCAATGCCGACCTCCTGCGCATGGTGGAATCGCTGTTGCTGGCGGTGGTGGGACTGCTGGCCATTCTGCTGGTGGTGCGGCCCATTCTGAAACAGGTTCTGGAAGGCGCCACGGCTACCGTGGGCGGAACCGGCGGAACTAATCTTTTGACGGGCACTGCGGGCGGCGGCGGCACCGCCAAGCTTCCCCCGCCCGGCGGCGCCTTAGCCGCGCAGCTTTCCGCCGAAAGCAGCCAGGAAGACGACCAATTGATCGACATCACCCGCGTGGAGGGCCGCGTGAAGGCCTCGAGCCTGCGCAAGGTGGGTGAAATTGTGGAGAAACACCCCGAAGAGGCGGTGTCGATCCTGCGTAACTGGATCTATCAGGAAAATTAAGGAGCTAGGGTATGGCTACGCGCGTTCGTGAAGATGTTCGGTCCCTTTCCGGCCCTGAAAAGGCGGCGGTGATGATCCTTTCGCTTGGCGAAGAGAATGCTTCAAAGCTTTTTTCGCTGATGACCGATGACGAGATTAAGGAAATCTCGCAGGTCATGGCGAATTTGGGCAATGTCAGCGCCAGCCTGACCGAAAAACTGCTGATTGAGTTCGCCGAACAGCTGTCGTCCACCGGTTCGCTGATGGGTTCGCTGGAATCCACCGAACGCCTGCTGATGAAGGTACTGGATCGCGGCAAGGTCGATAACATTCTGGAAGATATCCGCGGCCCGGCCGGCCGCACCATGTGGGACAAGCTGGCTAATGTGAATGAAAGCCTGCTGGCCAACTACTTGAAGAATGAATATCCGCAAACCGTGGCGGTAGTGCTTTCCAAAATCAAGCCCGACCACGCCGCGCGCGTGTTGGGTCAGCTGCCGGAAAGCTTTGCCATGGAAGTCGTCACGCGCATGCTGCGCATGGAATCGGTGCAGAAAGACGTGCTGGACGACATTGAACGCACCCTGCGCACCGAATTCATGAGCAACCTGGCCCGCACTAACCGCCGTGACGCGCATGAAATGATGGCCGAAATCTTCAACAACCTTGATCGCGCCACGGAAACCAAATTCCTCACCGCGCTGGAAGAACGCTCGCGCGATGCCGCCGACAAGATCAAGGGCTTGATGTTCACCTTCGAAGACCTGAACCGCCTGGATGGCCCCGCCATTCAGGCCATGCTGCGCGTGGTAGATAAGGCCAAGCTGCCGGTGGCCCTGAAGGGCGCCTCGGAAACCCTGCGCGAAATGTTCTTCACCAATATGTCGGAACGCGCCGCCAAGCTGCTGAAAGAAGAAATTCAGGGCCTGGGTCCCATTCGCTTGCGCGACGTGGAAGAAGCGCAGGGCTCCATCGTGCAATCGGCCAAGGATCTTGCCGCCAAGGGCGAAATCAGCATCATCCGCAACGCGGAAGAAGAGATGGTGTATTAAGGGTCTAGACTCATAAACAACGTGAGGTTTTGTGATGAAAGCGCAGATGAGATACAAGGAACGGAGCGAAGCTGGAGTTTACCCTCCAGCGAGCGAACGTGACGCAGTAGATCGCTGCGCTTTCATCACCCTACTGGGCGCTGTGAAAACGTTGACCGACGTCTTCAAAAAGCTTGTCCGTAGACACCGCTACGACCTGCGCTTTTTTCATAGCCGGATCGACGTTTTCACTACGCGCAAAACCCACGTTGTTTATGAGGCTAGACCCTAAATGCAAGAGTCTCGCAAACCTTTCATGTTCGATCACTCTTTCGACCTTGCCGCTCTCAAGGCCGAGGAAGAGAAGAAAATCGCGCCCAGTTATTCGGATGCCGACCTAACCGCCGCGCGTGAACAAGGCTATCAGCAGGGTTTGACCGAGGGGCGCTCTATCACCACCAATGAAGTTAGCCAGAAGCAGGCCAATCTGTTGCTGCATATCGAACGGCTGCTGCACCGCCTGGCGGAAGATGTGTGGAAGGTTTACGCCCAGCAGAAGCAGGCCGCCTCCGACATCGCTTTGACCATCGTGCGCAAATTGTTGCCCGACTACGTGAAAAAACATGGCATGCAGGAAATGACTTCGGCGATCGAGGCTTCGGTGGCGGAAATGATTAATGAGCCGCGCCTGGTGCTGCGCGTGCCTGACGCCCACTTTGAATTCATCAGCAAGGAAACCACCGCCATGGCCGAGCGTCTGGGCTATGCCGGAAAAATCATCGTTCTAGCCGATGCCACGCTGGGCGAGCATGACTGCCGCCTGGAATGGGCGGATGGCGGCATGGAACGCAATTTAAATCTAACCTGGTCGGAGATCGAGCGGCAGATCTCTCGCCATGGCCCTGTGGCCGCGCAGAACCTAGCGTCTAACCTTCCGCAGGAGGCTCCACCCTCCAGCACCACCAGTATCGCCGTCTAATAGAGGAGTACGATCATGGCTGAGAAAGAATCCCTTCCCCTGAACGAGCTGAACAGCGGCCCACCGCCGCCTGAAGGCGCCCCCGTCACCGTAGAACAACTGGACGCGGTCTATGCCGTGCCGGTGGAGGTTGCCGCCGTGCTGGGCAAAGCCACCATGCCCGTCAGCAGCCTGCTGAAACTTGGCCGCGGCGCGGTGGTGGAACTTGACCGTAAGGTTGGGGAAGCCATTGACATCTATGTGAACAATCGCCTGGTCGCCCGCGGCGAGGTGGTGGTAGTGGAAGACCGGCTTGGCATCACCATGACGGAAATCATCAAGGCGGAAAGACAGCCCTCGCAACAGCAATAAAGAACAAGATTAAAGGCTTAAAAGGAGTATTTCATGCGTCTGCTTATCATCGGAGCCATGCAGGGACCCATCGCGGTGGCTGGCAAAATCGCCCATCAGCGTGGGGCGAAGGTGTCGCATATCGACACCATCTCGGGCGCCATGAACGTGTTGCGCGCGGGGCAAGGCATTGACCTAGTGATGATCGATGTGCGCTTTGACGTGGCCGACCTGATCAAACAGATCAAGGATGAGCGCATTAATATTCCCGTGGTGGCCTGCGGATTGGGCAACGACGCCGACGCCGCGGTGCGCGCCATCAAGGCCGGAGCCAAGGAATACATCCCCCTGCCCCCGGATGCCGAGCTGATCGCCGCAGTTCTGGAAGCCGTTACGGAAGAAACGCACGCCATGATCGCGGCCGATCCAGCCATGAAGGCCTGCGTGGAAATGGCCGACAAAATAGCGCCCAGCGTGGCTTCGGTACTGATTACCGGCGAAAGCGGCACAGGTAAAGAAGTGTTGGCGCGGCATATTCACCGCAAAAGCCCGCGTAGCAACCAGAATTTCGTGGCGGTTAACTGCGCGGCGATCCCCGACACGCTTCTGGAATCTGAATTGTTCGGCCATGAGAAAGGCGCCTTCACCGGCGCAGTGGCGCGGCGCATCGGTAAATTCGAGGAAGCCAATGGCGGCACCATTCTGCTGGATGAAATTTCGGAAATGGATATG
>JACQAB010000098.1 GCA_016195205.1 Pseudomonadota bacterium | reverse complement strand
GCATTTTGCCAAGGCCGGCATGATTGAGGTGGAAGTTCATGTGCAGAAAAACACGCCCAGCAACGATGAGCTCGATCATGAGCATCATCATTAGAAAATAACCCCATGACTGTTCTTCTTACCGGCGCCGCGGGCTTTATCGGCTTTCATTGCGCCAAGCGCCTGCTGGCGGCGGGCGAAGACGTGGTGGGCGTTGATAATCTGAACAGCTATTACGACGTAAAGCTGAAAGAAGCGCGGCTTGCCCAGCTTACGCCACATAAAAACTTCCGCTTCCTGAAGATGGATATCTCGGCGCGCGACGTGGTGCCGCAGCTGACCAAGGAAATTCCCGACGCGCCCGGCAAAATCCTGCATCTGGCCGCGCAGGCGGGCGTGCGTTATTCGCTGGAGAACCCGCAAGCCTATATCGATTCCAACGTCACCGGGCACATCAATCTTCTGGAATTCGCGCGTGCACGCAAAAACCTTCAGCACTTTGTTTATGCCAGCTCGTCCTCGGTTTACGGCGGAAACACCAAGGTGCCTTTTTCGATAAAAGACGCGGTGGACCGGCCGGTGTCGCTTTACGCCGCCACCAAGCGCGCGGGCGAACTCATGGCTCGCACCTATGCCCATCTGTTCAAGATTCCCGCCACCGGCTTGCGTTTCTTCACGGTTTATGGTCCTTGGGGAAGGCCGGATATGGCGGCTTATTTATTCAGCCGGAAGATTCTGGCGGGTGAACCCATTCCGGTTTTCAATCACGGGCAAATGCAGCGCGACTTTACCTACATCGACGACATCGTGGACGGCGTGATGGCCGCGCTGGCCCGCCTGCCGGTGGAAACACCGCCGCATCAGGTTTATAACCTGGGCAACGCCCATTCCGAAAAACTGACGGACTTCATCGGCATTCTGGAACACGCGCTGGGCAAAAAAGCGGTTTATGACCTGCAGCCCCTGCAGCCGGGCGACGTGCCCGCAACCTTCGCCGACATTTCCGAAAGCACCGCCGAGTTGGGCTTTAAGCCGCGCACCGGCATTCAGGAAGGGATTCCCCGTTTTGTGGAATGGTATAAACACTATCATAAGGTGAATTAGCATGAGATCGATTGCCGCCCTTTTTACTTTTCTTTTCATCCTGCTGATCGGTGCCGGCATGGCGATTTTTTTCGTCTTGCCCCAGCTTGGCGGCCCCGGGCCCCTGGAAACACAGAAAGACCTGGTCATTGCACGCGGCAACGGCGCTTCCACCATCGCGCGGCAGCTTGAGAAAGAGGGCGTGATTAGCAACCGCTGGATGTTCCGCCTGCGCTATGCCCTGGCCGGCCAGCCCGAGTTAAAGGCCGGCGAATATCTTTTCAATCCGCATGTCAGCGTTCAGGACACCATCAGCATGATGGCCGCCGGTGACGTGGTCATCCGCAAATTCACCGTGGCCGAAGGACGCACCAGTTCCGAAATTGTCGAGATGCTGAAAAAAGAACCGGCGCTGACGGGTGAAATCGCCACGATCCCGGCCGAAGGCAGCCTGGCACCCGATACTTATCGCTTTGTCTATGGCGATGCGCGCCAAAGCGTGATCGCCCGCATGCAGAAAGCCATGCAGGAAACGGTGGATGTTCTTTGGGCGCAGCACGATCCCACCCTGCCCCTGAAAACCCAGGCCGAAATGGTTACTCTGGCCTCAATCGTGGAAAAAGAAACGGGTGTGCCCGCCGAACGTTCGCGCGTGGCGGGGGTTTACATCAACCGCCTGAGGCAGAATATGCTGCTGCAATCGGACCCCACGGTGATTTACGGCATTACCTTCGGGCTGCAGCCTATGGGCCGGCCGCTGGCCATCGCTGACCTGCAGAAATCCTCGCCCTATAACACCTATTTGCTGCCCGGATTGCCGCCGGGCCCCATTGCCAACCCCGGCAAGGCTTCGCTGTCGGCTGCCGCTAATCCTGAGAAGCATGACTTCCTTTACTTCGTTGCCGATGGCGGCGGCGGGCATAAATTCGCCGTCACCATCAAAGAGCACGAGGCAAATGTCGCCGCCTGGCGCAAGTTCCAGAAGCTGGAGGCAACACCCGCCATTGCACCGGCAGCGGCGCAGCCGGGTGCGGTTCCTCCTGCAACAGCGGCTCCTGCAGCCGTGCAACCCGCGGCGGCTCCCCCCGCCAAGGCGCCTGTGAAAAAAGCCAGGCGTCGCAGGCATTAACCCTCATACTTTTCCCTGAAAAATCCTTGGCTTGCCGATTTATGGCCGCCGTTAAGGCGGTTTTAAATCCATTTCCGCTATATTTAGCTGGTATTTCTTAATGTTTTTGGGGCCTTAAGATGGGCAACCCACCAATGAGGATCCCGGCTGGCAGATACCTGCACAGCCGCATGCAACGGCAAGCTGCGCCGGGCCGCGCAGCGCCGCAAGCCCGGGCGGAAGAAGCGATTCCGCCACCAACAAATGCTGAACTCATTAAAGATGATGATGCTCTTTCTGCCTATAAAGCTTCCTATGTTGCGGCCAACATACCGCCAGAAGCTTTGGCCACTTTTGCCAAGCTGGATGAATTAAGCGCCAAAACGGGCGACCGCAGTAATCTTCCCGCGACTGCGATTACCCGTCTTCATCAACGTTTTTATGTCGAGGCCTATGGCGGAAAAGAAAAAGTGGCCGGAGATCTTCACCAACTCATGAATTTGAGTCCGAAGGAACTGTCCGAAGCAGGAATGAAGCCGGAATTCATCCAGCAGGTCATTGCCGCCAGGCAAAAGATTGAGGCCTTGGCCAAAAAACCTTTTGATCAAATCCCCAAGGAACAGGCTTTGGCCCTTATTGCCGATAAGGTTTCAGATGGTGTTAACGGCCCGATTACACGCCTGGCCATTGCCTCCGCCAAAACACTGGGGATGTTTAAAGATGGCAAGCCGACCTTGGGTGATAATGATCAGAACATGACTTCCATGGAAAGTTGGCGGTACAGGGCTGCCGAAGCCTATAAAGCCGCAGGGCAGCCCAACGATGCAAAAATAATTATGGAAAAGGGTCTAAACCAAGACGGTAGCCCGAACCTGGAACAGGGCATGCTTGCAGCCATTGCAGAAACTCATGTGAAAGTGGCTAAGCCAAAACAACCTCAGTCAGCCCCGTCTCCAGCCGCGCCCGGACAATAAACCGCTTACTGCACCTTCTCCCAGCCGCTTTCTTTCTGCTGCCAGTAAGTAAGCGCGAAACCTTGGGTTTTATATTCCTGCCACCGCGCGCGCGAGGCTTCCACCGCCGCGGGGTTGCCGTCGGAAAAAACCTCGCAGACCAAATCAAAATCTTTCAGATGGTTTGACGTGGCGCCGTCGGTGAGCATCAGCACCTTCGCGCCGTTGGGGTTTTCATCTTTTTCCGTCAGCCAAATGGGCTGGTCTTCGGCGTATCCATCTTCCGCGCTGCCATGCGGCAGGAAGCCGTGATCCTTATACGCCCACAAATGGCGCGTCAAAGCCTCCACGCGCTCGGGCGAACCGGCCATCACTACCGCGCGCATCGAACGCTCAATCACCTTTTCCAGCAACGACGGCAGCGTTTCTTCCAGTGAGTTGCGGGTGAGATGATAAAAGCGGATTTCGGTCATTTCTCAAAAGCTTCAGCCAACTGGTTCAACAGCCTTACGCCAAACGCCGTGGCGCCTTTGGGCGTCAGCGGCAGGTCGCGCCGCGCCCAGGCCATGCCGGCGATGTCCAGATGCGCCCAAGGCGTTTTCTTTTCCACGAAGCGCGCCAGGAACTGCGCGCCGAAAATACTTCCCGCCACGCGGTCGTTCGAGGCGTTTTTCATATCCGCGATGTCGGAGTTCAACTGCCGGTCATAGGCCTCGTTCATGGGGAAGCGCCACAGCTTCTCTTCCACGGCCAGCCCGGCCTGGATCAACTGCTTCGCAAAATCGTCGTTATTGCAGAACAGCCCGGCATGCTCATTGCCCAAGGCAATAATAATCGCGCCGGTCAGCGTGGCCAAGTCGACCATCGCACGGGGCTTGAATTTATGCTGGGCATAAGTAATCACGTCGCACAGCACCAACCGGCCTTCGGCGTCGGTGTTGATCACTTCAATGGTTTGCCCCGACATGGACGTAACCACGTCGCCCGGACGCTGGGCTTTGCCATCGGGCATGTTTTCCACCACGCCGATCACGCCTACCGCGTTCACCTTGGCCTTGCGCACGGCCAGCGCATACATCGCGCCGATCACCGCCGCCGATCCGGCCATGTCATATTTCATGTCTTCCATGCCGGAAGCGGGTTTGATCGAAATGCCGCCGGTATCGAAGGTTACGCCCTTACCCAGAAAGGCAAGTGGCGCGCCGCCGCTTTTGCCCGCGCCGCGGTAAACCATGCTGACCAAACGCGGCGGGTTCTCACTGCCCCGCGCCACGCCCAGAATGGAGCCCATGCCCAGCGCCTTCATTTGCGCAGGACCAAGAATTTGCACATCCACATCCAGATCGCGCAGTTTCTTGCACGCATTCGCCAGCGTTTCGGGATAGACCACGTTGGCCGGCTCGTTTACCAGGCTGCGCGCCAGGAATACGCCCTCGGCCACGGCCAGCATGGGCTCGAACCGCTTACGAGCCTTCTTCGCATCACCCGAAAGCACCGTAAGCTGCGCCAAAATCGGCTTTTTATCCTTGGGTGTTTTGGTGAAGTATTTGTCGAAGCGATAGGAACGCAGCAGAAATCCCTGCGCGAAGGCGGCTTCAAAATCGGCCCGCTTGGCTTCCGATTTTTCAGGAAGATCAATGAAGGCAAAAACTTCTTCCACCCGGTTGGCCGGAAGCGCGCCGCAGGCCTGTCCGCCGGCCTCGGCCATTTTCTGAAGGGTGAGTTTTCCGGCATCGCCCAATCCCACCAGCGTGATGCGCGAAAATTTTCCCTGGGAAAGCAAATTCAGCGTCTCGCCCGCCTTGCCCTTGAAGCCATGGGTGGCGGCGGCTTTTTTCAGATTAATGTCGCGCCGCGCCAGCAGCGCCACGATTTTGCCGAAATGCGGCCCTTCACCAACGGCAACGACCAAGCAGCCCTGCTTGGGGAGTTCGGGGGTAGAAAAGGCGATTTTCATGGAGAAACACCTTGATTTTGCGGAAGGCGGCCCTGGAAAAAACAGAAGATGAAGATATTGAACCGGTGTGCGAGGGTGTCAAGCAAAGCTTGGCAAGCCTGACTTGACGGGGCTGTTGAAAACCACGATTCTAGGCCGTTTTTATCAAAGGGAGGAAATCATGAATCCCATTTCGGTTGCCATCGCGGCAGTGTTCATGGGGCTGGGCGTGCTGACTGTCGGCGCTTTTCAAAATCCGTATGGCGCGGCGTTCATCGGGCTGGCCGGGTTGACCCTGGCTTCGCTGAAAATGGCGCAGCAGTGGGAAAAGGCCGTGATCCTGCGCGCCGGAAAATTCACCGCCATCGAAGGGCCGGGCCTGTTCCTGATTATTCCCATTCTCGATGCCGTGGCCGGCTGGGTGGATACGCGCGTGCGCACCACGCAATTCGTGGCCGAGCAAACCCTGACCAAAGATACCGTGCCGGTGGACGTGGATGCCATTATTTTCTGGATTGTCATCGACGTACGCAAGGCGGCGCTGGAAGTCATGAATTTCGAGGCAGCCGTCGCCTGGGCCTCGCAAACCTCCTTGCGTGAAATGATCGGCGCGGCGGAGCTTTCCACCCTACTGTCCAACCGCGCCGCCGTGGATGAGCAATTACGCAAAAGCATCGACACCAAAACGGAAGACTGGGGCATCCGCGTGAAATCGGTGGAAATCCGCGATGTGCGCATCCCCGTGGCCCTGCAAGATGCCATGAGCCGCCAGGCCCAGGCCGAACGTGAGCGTCAGGCCCGCGTCATTCTGGGTTCGGCGGAAGCGCAGATTGCCCAGAAATTCGTGGAAGCCGCCGATACCTATGCCAATAACCCGGTGGCGCTGCATCTGCGTGGCATGAACATGCTTTACGAAAGCGTGAAGGAACGCGGCAGCACCATTATTGTGCCCTCCAGCGCCATCGACAGCATGAACCTGGGCGGCCTGGCGGGCATCACCTCGCTGGCCAAGAATACCGCCGCCGAGGCAAAACCGGCGCCGAAGAAACCGGGCGGCGGCGCGGGCCCGTGGTCACCCGACAGCCAGTAAACATGAACCGCATAGGCCGTTATCTTTTCTCGCAGTTTCTGGGGGCGGTGCTGTTCGCCTGCCTGGCCATCACCCTGGTGGTGTGGTTCTCGCAAGCGATCCGCATGCTGTCGCTAGTCATCAATAACGGCGGCTCGGTCTGGGGATTTCTGGAGTTGATGATTTTGCTTCTGCCCACCTTCCTTCCACTGCTGCTGCCGTTGGCGCTGGCGGTAGGGGTGCTGTTCGTTTATCACCGGCTGATTACGGAAAGCGAGTTGGTGGTGCTGCGCGCGGCGGGTTTAAGCCCTTTGGTTTTGGCCAAACCCGCCCTGCTTCTGGCAGGAATCATGATGGTGGCTGGTTATTTGCTTACGGTCTTCATTGCCCCGGTGGCCAATCATGAATTCACCCGGCTGAAATATGAAATCCGCAACGATCTGTCGGTGCTGCTGGTACACACCGGCCGGTTTAACGACGTTTCCAAGGGCCTGACGTTTTACGCGCGCGACCGCGGGCCGCAGGGCGAGTTGCGCGGCATTCTGATGCATGATGCCCGTAAGAAAGACCATCCTTCCACCATCATGGCGGATTCCGGGGAACTGGTTCACGCCGAACAGGGCCCGCGCATTATCGTCAAGCATGGCATCCGCCAGGAAATGGACCGCAACACCGGCCAGCTTTCTCAGCTGGGCTTTGAAAGTTACATGGTTGACCTTTCCACGCTGGACGATAATTTTTCACAACGCTGGCTGCCACCACGCGAGCGCAGCACCTTTGATCTTTTATCCAAGTCTGCCAATAGAACCGATGCCACCAACCGCGGGAAGCTTTTTTCGGAATTCCATATGCGCATGGTGCTGCCGTTTTTATCGATAACCTTTGCGCTGGTGGCTTGCGTCAGCGTGCTGACCGGCGGTTTTGACCGTCGCGGCATCACCCAGCGCCTGGTGCTGGCGGGAATAACCGTGGTGGTGATCGAAGCCGGGATGCTGGCGATATTCAATATGATGGTGCGCGATCCCTGGCTGGTGATGGTGCTGTATATCATGGCCTTGGCACCGGTTCCCTTCCTTTATGGACGTCTGGCCGGCGATCACGCGCTGAAGCGCCCCCGCCCCGTTGCCCAGATGGGGAGAGCCGCATCATGATGCGCACCCTTCCCTTCTATATCTCGCGGCATTACCTGATGGCCTTCCTGCTGATCCTGTCGTCGCTGCTGGGGATCGTGTTTATTTTCGATGTGATCGAACTTTTGCGCCGCACAGCGGTGAAGGACGTGGATATCGGCGTGATTTTTCTGATGGGTGTTTTGCATCTACCCGATATCGGCCAGAAAATCCTGCCGTTTATTGCGCTGTTCGCCGCGATGCTTACCCTGTGGCGACTGACGCGCAGCCAAGAACTGATTGTGGTACGGGCCACCGGCGTTTCGGTGTGGCAATTCCTGACACCGATGTTGGTCACCACCCTAGCGCTGGGGCTTTTTTATCTTTTCACCATCAATCCACTGGGCGCGCTGATGAAACGCGCTTATGGTGAGTTGGAAAATAAGTATATCGACAATTCGGCCATTCTCGATTTGTCGTCCTCGGGCCTGTGGCTTCGGCAAAAGGACGGCGAGCGCCGGTTTTTGCTTCACGCCGATACGGTCAGCGTCAATCCTTTCACCATCAAACCCCTGATCGCCTTCATCTATGACAAGAATGACCAATACCTGGGACGCATCGACGCCAATTCCGCCGTTCTGCAGGACAAGCAGTGGATTATTCCCGAAGGCTGGATGAACTGGAAAGACAAGCCCGCCCAAAAAATCGGCCAAACGGCCATTCCCACCAACCTGTCGCTACACAAAATTCAGGAAAGCATGGCGGCGCCGGGGTCGGTTTCGTTCTGGGAACTGCCGCATTTTATTTCCGCCCTGGAAGCCACCGGTTTTCCGGGCCTGACACACCGCATGATGTACCATGAACTTATCGTTCAGCCTTTTTTCCTGTGCGCCATGGTGGTATGCGCGGCGTGCTTTTCCTTAGGGATGGCCCGGCGCGGCACCGCCTTTCTTTCAGCCCTGGCAGGGCTTTTTGCAGGCAGTTTCGCTTTCGGCTCTAATGATATGGTACTTACTTTAGGCACCAATCAGGCCTTGCCCACCTGGCTGGCCGCCACGGCTGTGCCATTAATTACGGCGAGTGTGGCGATGGCCGCGCTGTTTCACCTGGAGGATGGCTGATGAGATTTCTTCTGTTGCTTGCCCTGCTTCTACTCCCTTCGCTTGCCGTGGCAGAAAGCGCGCGCCTGGCTGCCGTGGTGAACGACGAGGCCATTACCCAGACCGATTTGAACGACCGCGTGGCGATGGTCTTTTTAAGCTCGGGCCTGCCGCAGGACGTCGAAAGCCGTAAACGCATCACCGCCCGTGTACTGGACAGCCTGATCGACGAGCATCTGCAAATGCAAGAAGCGCGGCGCTATGGCATCGAGATCGACCCGGCCGATATCGACAAAGCCCTGGGCAACATCGCCAAACAGAACAACATGACCGCCGACCAGCTTACCAGCTTCATGCAAAGCCGCGGCGTGCCCAAGCAAACTATGGTCGATCAAGTGAAAGCCAGCCTGGCCTGGATGCGTCTGGCTCAGCGCGTCCTGCGCCCGCAGGTGGAAGTGGGCGACGACGAAGTGAAAGCTGCCCTGGAACGTATCCATGTCAATGAAGGCAAGCCGGAATACGCCATCAGCGAAATTTTCCTTGCTGTCAACAGCCCAGCCGAAGAAGACCGCGTGCGCGAGCTAGCCAATAAGCTGGTCGACCGCATGCGTCAGGGCGCGCGCTTCGGCGTGGTAGCCCAACAATTTTCCCAAGGCATTGGCGCCATCAATGGTGGCGATCTGGGCTGGATACAACCCGGACAGCTTAGCGGCGAGATGGACCGCGCCGTGCGTACCTTGGCGGTGGGGCAAATCTCGCTGCCGATCCGCATGCCCGACGGCTTCCATATTCTTGGCAAGCGCGAAGAGCGGCTGATCACCGCCACCGATCCCGCCACGACCGAGGTGCATTTGCGCCAGGCCAGCCTGAAGCTTGCTGGCCACGCGCCTCCGCAAGCCGAAGCGGAAATCAAACGCTTCGTCGAGAACATGCAGAACTGCCAAGCCCTGGCCCGCCCGGAAAGTTTTCCGGAATGGAGCCAGGTGCTGTATGTGTGCGAACGCAACTCCAGCGGCACCAATCATGACGCCCTCGTCAACGCCATCGGCATTGAGAAGCTTGAACTGCAGGCCCAACGCCTGTTGCGCGACCTGCGCCGCTCGGCTTCCATTGACATGCGCGTGGAAACGTAAGCTTTTGCACTTGACTTTGTATTACATTTGAAATACACTGATGTGAGAGGTTAAAACTCATGTCTAAAACCGATATCATCAACGCCCGTATCGAGCCGCGCCTAAAGCGCTCGGCGGAAACCATTTTTCGTTCGCTTGGCATGACTACGACGGACGCAATCTCCATGTTTTTAAGCCAGGTGGTCCTGAACCGCGGCATTCCCTTTCCCGTCAAAATTCCCAACAAGATTACTCGCCAGGCCATGAAAGACCTGAAGACCGGAAAAGGTGTGAAAAAATACAAATCTTCCCGCGACCTAATGAACGATCTTTCCCATTGAAAACGCTTCACACTTCCAGTCAGTTTCGAAAAGATTTCAAGCTTGCCGAAAAACGCGGTAAGGATATGCGAAAATTGCAGGCGATTTTAGATTTGCTGGCAACAGATACTGCCCTACCCTCACGCTGCAGACCTCATAAGCTTTCTGGAGACTATGCCGGTTACTGGGAATGCCACATCGAGCCCGATTGGCTGCTGATTTACCACATAGGTCTGCAAATTATAGAACTTGCCCGTACCGGTACGCATTCCGACATGTTTGATTGATTGGTTTTCTAGAATAGAATGCCGCCCATGATCTCACGGCTTTTTTCCAGCTCCCCGCCTCTTGCCACTCCCGTGGCCATGAGCATGGGAGAGCCGGCCGGCATTGGCACCGAATGCGCGCTGAAGGCCTGGACGGCGCGGAAACATGCCAGGCTGCAGCCTTTTTTCCTGCTGGCCGATCCGAAACATTTGCATGCCCAGACGAAGCTGCTGGGAATGAACGTTCCCATCCACGAAATCGCCAAGCCCGAAGAAGCGCTGAAGGTTTTTGTCAAGGCTTTGCCGGTGTTGCCGCTGGCCCTTCACACGCCCGCCAAACCCGGCGTGCTGGACCCCGCCAACGCGAATGCGGTGGTGGAAAGCATACGTAAAGCCACGCAACTGGCCCTTTCCGGCGAAGCCGCGGCGCTGGTAACGCTGCCTATTCATAAAAGCGTGCTTTATCATTCGGGCTTCCGCTTTCCGGGGCATACCGAATTCCTGGCCGATCTGTGCAAGGTTTCCGACACGGTGATGATGCTGGAAATTCCCGGATTGCGCGTAACGCTTTCCACCGTTCACCTCAGCCTGAAAGAAGCCTTGAGTAAACTTTCCACGGCGCTGATTGTGAACAAAGCCGTCATTACCGACCGCGCCCTGCGCCAGTTTTTTGGATTGGATAAACCACATCTTGCCATTGCCGGGTTGAACCCGCATGCCGGCGAAGAAGGCGCGATGGGGCTGGAAGAAATTGAAATCATCGCCCCCGCCGTTGAACAACTGCGCGCGCGGGGCATTAACGCCAGCGGCCCACACTCGGCCGATACGCTGTTCAGCATCGATAGGCGCAAAAAATACGACTGCGTGCTGTGCCATTACCACGATCAGGGGTTGATCCCGGTGAAAACGCTGGATTTCTATGGCGGCATCAATATTACGCTGGGGCTGCCTATTCTGCGCACTTCGCCCGATCACGGCACGGCGCTGGATATTGCCGGGCAGAACAAGGCCAACCCCTCCAGCACCATCGCGGCGCTGAAACGGACGGCGCAACTGGCGCGCAACGCGTCATGAAACAGCTTCCTCCCCTACGCGAAATCATTGCCGAACATGGCCTTGGCGCGCGCAAAAGCCTGGGCCAGCATTTTTTGCTGGATTTGAACCTGACGCGCAAAATC
>JACQAB010000097.1 GCA_016195205.1 Pseudomonadota bacterium | reverse complement strand
TGCGCCCACCGAAACGGATAAAGAAATCCATCCTTTCGTATTCAACGCCCGGCAATTCTTTAAACCCAAGCTGCGCGAATGGTTCACTGCCGCCACGGGCACGAAAGCTTCCGCCAATCCTCTCCATTCCACCGACAACGAAGCCGAAGCCATCGGCCATTTGCCGCTGTTTTTCACGGAAGAAGAGCAGCAGGAAATTTTTCGACGTATTGAAGAATTGCGTGCCCCGCTTGCAGCTCCGGCACGTGAAGCAGCCTACGCAAGAAGACAGCACCCATGAGAATGGTTAAACGATGGCTGCGCCGGGCATGGGCGGAATGGCGTATTGGCCTCCGCCGGAAAGAGCTTTTGGCCGCGCTATCGGCGCATTTTGGCGGGGTGCGAGGCCTGCACTTCATTTATCGCGGCGACCGTGGGCGCGACAGCATCTATCTGCTAACCGATGCCACCAAAACGCTGGGCATCATGCGACTGGTGAACCCGCATTATCACAAAACTCTGCCACCCGACTGGCCCTTTCAGCTTGAACTACAGGGCGGACAGATCGACCGGGAATGGGCGGCCTATAGCCGGGGTTATGTCGCCGGCCTTACACCCAAACCCCTGTGGCGCACGCAAGATGCCCTGCTGTGCGAATACATGCCTTACGGCTCGATGCACGATACCCTGCTGCAATCCCCGGAACAGGCCTGGAGCATGATGTGCGAGGGATCAAAGGCCCTTCAGCGTCTGCATCAGGCTGGCTTAACGCATATGGACGCCAGTTTCGCCAACATGCTGAAAAGCGATAAAGGGCAGATTTACATCATCGATTTCGAATATGCGCCAGCCCGCGGACTTTCCCTGGCCGCGCAACGCGTTTACGACCATCTGCGCTTGCTGGAAAGCACTTGGAAGTTTATTCTTCCGGCCGAGCGGGGAAATTACCAGCCCTGGCTTGACTGCCTCGTGAAATGCCTGGATGACGATATGCGAAAGGTCGATTTGCGGCCGCTGGCCCCCGCCATTGACCGCGTCATGCAGACGCCGGTTCTTGGCCAGAAAATCCGAAATCTTTTTAATTCTCCCCTCCCTTCGGCCCGCCTTCGCCAAGAGGCTACGGCGGGTCTAGGCTAGCTCGTCCGCCGAAGCTTCTTTAGCGTAGGCGGAAGGGAGGGGAAAGATTTTTTAATAATGTGGGGCTTTTTGCGTTTCATCGGGACCGGTTTCGAAGCCGCCCAGATGCTTGAAATATAGGTGGAAATAAACGCTGTCGCCGGGCTTCACGTCGGGGCGTTCGGTGAAATCACGCGAGAAGGTCACCGAAGCCTGCAAACATTCATCCCCATAGCCTAGCCCAAAGCGGGTGAGCAGCGGTTCGGCCCCGTTGCGGATATCGCGGGTTTGTTCGGCACTGAAGGTCCAATACTTCGTGAAATTCGACGAGAAGCCGTATTTGACCTCTTCCACTTTCCCCAGCGGGCCAATCAGTGGCTGGTTCAAATGGTTGTATTCCATATAGGGACGGAATTCAGGCGCGCCGAAATCCACCTTCACGTCCTGCTTGCGCGTGTCTAGGCTGTCATGGTCCATGCGGAACAAGTAATCCAGGTGCAACCACGTGCCGGGATCCAGCAAAATTTCGCCCACATAGTCCGAGAAACGCTCATCTACCCCGGTTCCGGTGGGGAAAAGCGGGTCTTTGGTCAGGCGATAGCTTTGGCCCAGCAGGACTTCGCCCTGGCCGCCGCTATTCAAGTAAAAGGCATTGCGCAAGCCATAGGCCATCCGCTCGCCCTGTTCCTGCTGATCGGTACCAGGATAACGATTGATGTCAAACAGGTTGGTGGCGTCAAAGCCGATATCCAGGCTGTCTTCATTGGGAATGCGCCCGTTACGCCTTAACACCGGCGAGGCGGTGAAGGAAAAGATGGGTTCCACAATATGGCTGAAACTTTCATACGCATTGACCAGTGGATAATGCAGCGCCGCCTGTCCCACGGGGAAAAGGCGATTGGCGAATTCGTCGCTATGCGTTACGCCGGGTTTGAAAGGATCAGGAAGATGATCGACCCAGAACAAATCATCCCGCACATGGCCGGTAAGGGTGCTGATCATGCCCCCCGGCAGTACATCGCGGCGTTCCCAGCCGAAATCGACGCCGAATTTGCGGTTGCTGGGCCCATCTTCCCGCTGCAGCGACGTAAGAATACCGTCGAACGACCAGCGGCCGCCCAGCGTCATGTTCGGCTCGCCCAGCGCGGAAAAACGAAAGCGCGGCAGCAGCAGCGGTTCTTCCGGCTGCGGACCGGGGCGGTTGTTTTGGAAATAGAAAAATTCCAGCGCGGTAAAGTCGCGCCCTTTCATGCCTTCCACGAACACGCGGTTGGTTAGAATATCTTCATGAATGTCTTCTTCCTTGTACCGGTCGGCATAGCTTTTATCGGTCAGCACGGCAAAATCGGCGCCGGTGCGGAAAATGGGCGTAAGATTGAAATGCGCGAAGCCCTGTAAATGCCCGCGCAGCTGATCGTGGCTGATGCTGTTGTCATCATTGGTGCGGTCGGCAACGACCAGCGAACTGGTTAGCTGGATTTCGCCGCTTTCAAAACGCTTGCGTAGGGTGTCTTGCCAGCGGATGCCATCCACGCCGCTGAACGTAGGGCGGATGGTGATGTCAAAATCCGGGGTGAAGGTTATGTAGTAGGGGATGGTGGTAAAAAAACCGAGATTCGGATTGCTGCCAAAGACTGGAGTTAGAAAACCCGTGCGCCGTTTCACGGTGGGGTCAGGATTGGTGAAATAGGGTGTGTAAAACACCGGGATGCCCCACATATTCAGTGTGGCGTTGTGATAAATCAGATCATGCGTTTGCTGGTCGTGGGTAACACGCTCGGCCTTCATCTGCCAGAGGGGCGGTTTACGCGGGTCTTCGGCGCAAAGCAGACAAGGCGAAAACACACCATGGTCGAAAACGGTGTAACGCGAGTCATAGCGCCGGGCCTGCAGGGCGGCGAACAGCGAGTCATCCACCATGCGCATGCTCACACGTTCGGCATAGCCGTGGCTGAAATCGCTGTCCATGCGCATGGTACGGGCATACAGCACCGAACCGTCGGGTTGCAGAAGCGAAAGGCCCTTGCTGCCTTCCACGATATCGTTCTTTTGGTCGTAGAACAGCGATGGCGACAGAAGAATGTATTTTGGATCGCTCAGCTGCACATGCCGGAGGGCTAGAACCGTCTGGTTCTGTTGGTCATAGTCTATTTCGTCGGCGGTAAGCAGGTATTCGCTGGGGCCGGTTTCTTTGGCCGCGGTGTCGGCGCGGGCAGGCTCAGACAATGAAAATAAAAGGGCGCTGGTCAGGATAAGACAAAACAAAATCCCCCCTCCCTTCGGGAGGGGTTGGGGGAGGGCATCGCATGCATAATCTAGATCATGCTTGGTAATGCCCTCCCCTTTGTCCCCTCCCGACCCGGCTTCGCCAAGGCTACGCCGGGTTGGTTTCTCGAACTCGTCCGCCGAAGCTTTAGCGTAGGCGGAAGGGAGGGGAAAAAAGAAGCGCCAGAATTCCATGGCGGCGAGTGCAAGAGAGTTGATGAGTTACGGGAACGGGAGAGATAAACCAGAAGCCTAGAATGTATCTTCTTTCTGGGATTCGGAAATACGGCTTTTCGTAAGAAAATTGGGCAAGTCTTCGCCAAAACCCACGGTCTGGCCGGTTGGGGGTTGTTCGCGCGGCGGGCGCGGAGCACGGTCACGAGGACGTTCATAACCACTGCGGCCACGGCGAAGCTCACGCGCTTGGGGCGCGGGACGTTCTTGAACAGGAGCTTCAGCCGGTCGGGCCAGGCCTTCCAGCCGGATTTCCTGAATATCTTTGCGGATCAGCGTGTGGATGTTCTGCAGCAACTTGTCGTCGTCGGGCGTAACGAAGGTGTAAGACTTGCCCTCGCTTCCGGCGCGGCCGGTGCGGCCGATGCGATGCACATAATCTTCGGCGCCGAAAGGTACGTCAAAATTAAACACGGCGTCTACGCCCTTGATGTCCAATCCGCGGGCGGCCACGTCAGAGCACACCATGAAAGGCACCATGCCGGTGCGAAATTTTTCTAAAGCCTCATCGCGCTTGTTCTGCGGCAAGTCGCCATGCAGCGCCACCACGGAGAACCCTTGGCGAGTCAGAAATTCGGCCAGGCCGCTGATGTCCTTCTTGCGATTGCAGAAGATGAAAGCATTCTTCAGTTGCTCGCGGCGCAGCAAGTCGCGCAGCGCGTCGCGTTTTTTACGCGCATCTACGCGCAAAATGAACTGAATCACGCCTTCGGCGGTCGTCGCCGGCGGAGAAACCGACACTTCCTTGGGGTTCATCAGGAATTCGCTCGACAGCGTGCGAATTTCGGGCGGCATGGTGGCCGAGAAGAATAGGGTTTGACGGATTTTCGGAAGCAGCCCGGCGATTTTTTCGATATCTGGGATGAAGCCCATGTCCAGCATGCGGTCGGCTTCGTCGATCACGAAAATTTTAATGTCGTGCAGCAGGATATTGCCGCGCTCGAACAGATCCAGCATGCGCCCGGGGGTGGCAATCAGCACATCCACGCCGCGGTCCAGTTTTTTAATCTGCTCGTCCATGCCATAGCCACCGGTCAGCAGGGCGCAGGTGAAATTCAGGTATTTGCCGTATTTGGTGAAGCTTTCGGCGACCTGGGCGGCCAGCTCGCGCGTGGGTTCCAGGATCAGCGAACGTGGCATGCGCGCCTTAGCGGAACCCGAGCTTAAAATTTCCAGCATCGGCAGGCAGAAGCCGGCCGTTTTTCCGGTGCCCGTTTGTGCGCAGCCCAGCACGTCGCGGCCCATCAGCACGTACGGGATCGCCATTTCCTGAATAGGGGTAGGGGTGGTATAGCCGCGCTCTTCGATCGCGCGCAGGATTTCGGGTTTTAAACCCAGTTCTTTAAACTCAACCATTAACCTCAACCGTGCAGTTTTGATTTTGACACGTCATGCCAGCGAAAGCTGGCATCCAGGGTCACGAGCCATTCTGTTTGGCTCTGGATCCCAGCTTACACTGGGATGACGTGGTGTATGGCGTATCACAAAGCCTTTGCGTGATTCAAACCTTTTCCCTAGGAATTAAGAGATTTTTCCACTAAAAAGCGCGTTTTAGGGAGTGCTGTGCCTTGAAATCACCACTGAAATCGCT
>JACQAB010000092.1 GCA_016195205.1 Pseudomonadota bacterium | reverse complement strand
TTTTATTTATAAAAGGATACATCTACATAACAAAAAAACACGGCGCGCGGCAATTTAATATTTGCTTTCAAGCAAGTTAACGCGTCAACGGCCTGTATTTAATGCGATGCGGCTGGTCGGCATCGGCCCCTAACCGCCTTTTGCGGTCGGCCTCGTAATCCTGGTAATTGCCTTCGAACCATTCCACGCGGCTGTCGCCCTCGAATGACAGGATATGCGTGGCGATGCGGTCAAGGAACCAGCGGTCATGGCTGGTTACCACCACGCAGCCCGGAAAATCGACCAGCGCTTCTTCCAGCGCGCGCAGCGTATCCACGTCCAGATCATTGGTGGGTTCATCCAGCATGATGACGTTCGCGCCCGACTTCAGCATTTTTGCCAGATGCACGCGGTTACGCTCACCCCCAGACAGCACGCCAACTTTTTTCTGCTGGTCAGGCCCCTTAAAGCCGAAGGTGGAGACATAAGCGCGGGTGGGAAGCTGCTTCTTCGGGCCGAAGTCGAACACGTCATGCCCGCCGGAAATTTCTTCCCATACGTTCTTGTTGGCATCGAGGCTGTCGCGGCTTTGGTCCACATAGCCCAACACCACGGATTCGCCGAGTTTAATCGCCCCGCTATCAGGCTTTTCAGTGCCGATAATCATGCGGAAAAGCGTGGTTTTACCGGCTCCGTTGGGCCCGATTACGCCGATGATGCCGCCCGGCGGCAGACGGAAATTTAAATCATCCATCAGCAGCCGGTCGCCGAAGGCTTTCTTCACATGCTGCGCCTCGATCACGTTGTCGCCCAGCTTGGGCGGCGTGGGGATGATGATCTGCACCGTATCAGGATTTTTCTCCTGGCTTTCCTTCACCAGGTTTTCATAGGCGGTGATGCGCGCCTTGCTTTTCGCCTGGCGCGCCTTGGGCGAGGCCCTTATCCATTCCAGCTCGCGCGTAATGGTTTTCTGCTTCGCGCCCTCTTCGCGGCCTTCCTGTTCCAGGCGCTTCTGCTTCTGCTCCAGCCAAGCCGAATAATTGCCCTGATAGGGAATGCCCGCGCCGCGATCCAGTTCCAGAATCCAGCCGGTAACTTCATCCAGGAAGTAGCGGTCATGCGTGACCATCACCACCGTGCCGGTATATTCGCGCAAAAAGCGCTGCAGCCAGGCCACGCTTTCGGCGTCCAGATGGTTGGTGGGCTCGTCCAGCAGGAGTAAATCGGGCTTTTGCAGCAGCAATTTGCACAGCGCCACGCGGCGGCGCTCGCCGCCCGAAAGTTTCGTCACATCGGCATCACCCGGCGGGCAGCGCAAGGCATCCATGGCGATTTCCACGGTGCGCGACAAATCCCACGCGTGGGCGGCATCAATTTTTTCCTGCAGCGCCGCCTGCTCATTAATCAGCTTTTCCATTTCATCGGGATCGCTGACTTCGCCCAGCTTGGCGCTGACCTCTTCGAAGCGTTTCATCAGCGCCAGGCTTTCGCCCAGCGCCTGCATCACGTTCTGCTCGACGTTCAGTTTGGGATCCAGCTGTGGCTCCTGCGGCAGGTAGCCCACGGTGCTGCCTTCCGCCGCCCAGGCCTCGCCGGTGAAGTCGTTGTCGAGCCCAGCCATGATGCGCATCAGAGTGGATTTGCCCGCGCCGTTAATGCCCAGCACGCCGATCTTCGCCCCCGGCAGGAACGACAGCCAGATGTCGCTCAGCACTTTCTTGCCGCCAGGATAGGCCTTGTTCAGGCCTTTCATGACATAGACGTATTGCGGGTTGGCCATTGGGGGCTTGGGGGCTAAGAGACTTGGGGACTAGGGGTGATTTAAAGTTTGAGATGCAACAATTCAAGAACATCTTGCTTTTATAACCCCTAGCCCCTCAGTCCCCAAGTCCCCTAGCCCCTATTCTGACAAAAAGCCGCCCTAGCCTCTCGCCCATGTCCCTTGTCCTCCGCCTGCTTTGCGGCACGCTTTTCCTGTTCTGCACCTCTCCGGCCTGGGCCGAGCAGGACGTGATCCGCATCGGCGTGCTTACCGATCTTTCCGGCGGCATGGCCGAGGCCGCTGGTTCAGGATCGGTCGAGGCGGCGGAAATGGCCACCGAAGACGCCGCTCATTTCACCACGCGGCCGGTCACCGTAATCAGCGCCGACTATCAAAGCCGCAAAGACCTTGCCGAGCACATCAGCGAAGACTGGCTGAAGCGCCAGAACATCGACCTGGTGGTCGATGTGCCCAACCCCGCCATTGCCGCGCGCCTGCAGGAGTTGTTCCGCGACCAGGGGAAAATTCTTCTCTCTTCCACGCCGCGCCGGCCTGAAAACGCCCTGTGCGGCGGGAACAGCATCTTCTGGCTCTATGACCGCGAGACGCTGACCACCAACCTGATCCGTGGCCTGCTGGCCGAACACAAACAGCGCTGGTTCATCCTGGGCGGCGATACGCCTTACAGCATGACGGTGACCAGCGCGGTGAAAGACCTGCTGCAGAAAAACGGCGGAGAAATAGCCGGCGAGGCCTATCTAGGTCAGCGCATGAGCGGGTTGGCGGCGATTGTCAATCAACTCAAAGACGCCAAGGCCGACATAGCGTTCCTGGCCTTCGAACGGCCCGACATTCTGTTCCTGCTGCATCACTGGCCCCAGCCGGTGGACAAAAATACCCCGCCCCTGGCTTTCGGCACCCTGCATCTCAGCGACGTGGATGATTTGAAAGACCAGCCTTTGCCGCCTTTTTACGTGGCCACGTCTTTTTACTGGAACCAGAACCCCGCCTCACGCGCTTTCGCCGACCGCTTTGCCCAGCGCAATCATGGCGTGATGCCTAGCGCCATTCATGCCTCGGTGTATTCGGCGGTTTATCACTATCTGCAAAGCGTCAGCGCCCTGGGTGGGAAAAACACCGATCTGGTGCTGGCGCACATGAAAGCGCATCCGCTGGATGATGGTTTTTTCCTGGGCAGCCCCATCCGCAAGGACGGCATCGTGCTGCACCGGGTGCATTTGCTGCTTTCCAAAAGCCTGGAAGAGCGGCAGGGACCGTTTGATTTCTTCCAGCTGGTGCGCACGCTGAATCTGCCGGAACTGGCCACGCCAACGGAAATACCCTGCCCGGCGGCGGGAACGCCTTAAGCCGCATCCAGCGCCAGCAATGTTTCCAGATCCACGCTGCTTTTCTGGCCGATATCGTCAAAATGCCTAGAGAGCCAGGCCTTGGCGCGGCGGTGGCCGGTGTCGCGCAGGCCGTTCAGAAAATCCCATTCGGGGTTGAATTTGCTTTCCAGGGAAAGCGCGCCCATGGCCTCGTCATCGCCAATAAGGTGAACGTATAACTCACGCTGGCCGGATTCCTTGCTCAAGTATCCTTTGCGCAGCAGACGGTTGATGTGCTCCAGTCCACGCAATTCCATCAGCAGCGGGGAATTGAAATTGATTTCGTTCAGCCGGTCGGCGATGGCTTCGCCGGTCTTCGGCACTTCACCGACAAGGATCGGGTCGATTTGCACAATAAGCATGTCTTGCGAATATTTGCAGCGCGTCAGCGGAAACAGCGGCGGGTTGCCCAGATAGCCGCCATCCCAGTAATAATGGCCCTTGATCTCCACCGCCTGAAAAATCTGCGGCAGGCAGGAGGAGGCCAGCAGGGCATCGGCCGAAAGCTCTTTGCCCGAAAAAATCTTGATCTGGCTGCGTTTCACGTCGGTGGCGCAGATGTGAAGGGCGATTTTGTCGCTTTTCTGCAGAAGCGGAAAATCCACCATATCGGCGATGATTTTCTGCAAAGGATTGTAGTCAAGCGGATTGAATTGATAGGGCGAGAAAAAATAACTCATCATCTCAAACCCGGCAAAGGCATTGGCCGCCATGCGCCCGGTGGAACTCATCCAATCCTGCATCACGTTCGGCGCGGAAAAAATGCCGTAACGCCCCGCTTGTGATACGCGATGCCAGAAAGTTTCGAGCAGGCCGATCGCTTCCTTCGGCCCGCCCTTCAGCAGGCCAGTGGCCATCACCGCGCCGTTCATCGAACCCGCCGAAGTGGAAGTGATGGTGTGAAAATCAAGCCGCTCGTCTTCAAGAAGGGCTTGCAACACTCCCCAGGTGAACGCGCCATGCGCGCCGCCGCCTTGTAAAGCTAGGTTAATAGTTTTTGTTGGCATCGTTGCGAGGTTGCGGAGTTTCGTGGTTGCGAGAGTTCGTGGTACATTTTAACCACGCAACCCCGAAACCACGCAACCTCGAAACCTCACTGCGCCGTCCAGCCGCCGTCGATGCTAAGCGCGGCACCAGTGATTTGCGCCGCCGCATCGCTGCATAAAAACACCACCAGGGCGCCAATCTGCTCGGGTGTGACAAATTGCCCGGAAGGCTGTTTTTCCATCAAGAGCTCTTTCGAAGCCTGGTCATTGCTGATTTTCTTTTCGGCGGCGATGGCGTCGATCTGCTTCTGCACCAGCGGCGTCAGCACCCAGCCCGGACAAATGGCGTTGCAGGTGATGCCCGCATTCGCCGTCTCCAACGCCACCACTTTGGTCAGCCCCACCACGCCGTGCTTGGCCGCCACATAGGCGGCCTTATGTTCCGAAGCCA
The DNA here is from genome assembly GCA_016195205.1 of Pseudomonadota bacterium. GTDB lineage: Bacteria > Pseudomonadota > Alphaproteobacteria > UBA9219 > RGZA01 > JACQAB01. The sequence goes on along the minus strand of JACQAB010000092.1, from coordinate 6,897 downwards.
CCAGCCCATGCGCCGAGGCGGTGTTGATAACGCGCCCCCAGCCCTTGGCGCGCATGCCCGGCAGGGTATATTTCACGCCATAGAACACCGAAGAAAGATTGGTGGAAAGAATGGCGTCCCATTTTTCCAGCGGAAATTCTTCCACCGTGGCGGTGAACTGAATGCCGGCATTGTTGACCAAAATATCCACCGAACCAAACTGCGCGGCGGCGCTTTTGATCAATCCCTCTACTTCGGCGGGCTTCGAAATATCGGCCCCGTTATAGCCGATTTTCACGCCATATTGCTTTTCCAGGCCGGCGCGGAGTTTTTCAATCTCGGCGGCATCACCAAAGCCGTTCAGCATCACCTGCGCGCCTTCGGCCGCCAGGGCCCGCGCGATGCCAAGCCCAATGCCGCTGGTCGAGCCGGTGATGACGACCGATTTGTTTTTCAGAGTCATGTGCGCTCCTTACCGATTTCTTATTGAAGGCTTAAAGCTTGATGTTTTTGAACCATTGCGAGCACAGCACTATAAAAAGCCTCGCATCTGTGATGGATTACCTCGTCGCACCCTTCCATGCCTGGTTGCTTGGCTACGGACCGGCCAAAATCAACAAATTCTCCCAAATGCTTCCCCAATTGATCCTGCGATATCTCCATGACCATGGTTTTAACTGTTTGAGCCGTCCACGCGGCCTGTTCGGCGGGACTCGACTTTTTTATTCTCTCTATTTCTGATTCCGTAGAGGCATACGCCAACTCCTTCACCCACATACCAGCTTCCAGAGATTCGCGCACCTTTGGTGCAGCAAAAGCTAAAATTAATTCACTCCGGGTTTTCTCCCATATAATGAGATTCATTCGCAGCCGAATGCCAAAATCACTTTCCAGAGTTTTGGGGTCGTACGCACTAAGCGTGCCCACAATTTCATCGGCAGCGAGAACCCATTGCTCGAAGGCCGCCCTTACAGGATTGTCTTTAGATTTAAGAACTATATTCCTTGCGTGTTTTTGATGGATCAAAACCACGCTCTCGTAAAGAGCCTTACAGGTTTCTTCAAAGCGGGCGGCATATTCAGGCATGCCTAACCCTTCGCTAAGCGTTTTGCCCGCGAAGGCATACTCTTCATATATTTTTTTTGATTTCGATAGATTGCTTAAATTTCTAATTATTAGCGCGCTCCACGCAGCTTGCTGCGCAGGAGGCAAACGCCTTTTTTCTTCCAGTACCCTTTCGTTTTCTTTGTGCCCCAACTCATTTGCCGGTACGGATGTCCGTATGGCCGCTCTTGTTTGTTCCAGCCAAATGCTTATATTTTCTATTTCTGCTGCCGGCGTAGTTGCCTGTAGCCGTTTGAACGCTCGCTCATTCGTCGCCAGAAATACCAATAGCATCTTATCTTTTGCTCTTGCCATTTTAAGATCGGTGGTATGCATCTGGATGGCAAAATCCGGCTTAACCGTTTCAGGGTCATACTCCTTGTACAGTTCTAGAAGCTCTTCGGCCGCGCGAAACCATTCGTCACAAGCGGCTTTGAAAGGTTTGTTTTGAGAAGGCATAGACATCTCTCTGAAAAACAATACGGTTTCCAAAATAAAGAACCCATCATATTAATTCTATTTCTTACGGCCGCACAGCCTTCTTTTCAGGCCGCCGCCTTAGCGCTTCCACGCCGGGAAGTTCCCGGCCTTCCAGCCATTCCAGAAAGGCGCCGCCGGCGTTGGAAACATAAGAAAGCTGCTCGGTCACCTTGGCCAGATTCAAAACCGCTACCGTGTCGCCGCCGCCCGCGACTGACAGAAGCTTTCCGGCCTTAGTGCGTGCCGCCATGGCGCGGGCGACGTCCAGCGTGGCTTTTTCGAATGGCGGGATTTCAAACGCCCCCAGCGGGCCGTGGATTTCAAACGCCCCCAGCGGGCCGTTCCACACCGCGGTTTTCATGGTTTCCAGCGCTTTAATAATCGCCGCCACGCTTTTGGGGCCGATATCCAGCGCCATCAGATTGTCGGGAATGGCGTCGACCGCCACGGTTTGCGTAGGAACCTGCGCGGCAAGCTTTTCGGCCACCACCACGTCTTCGGGCAGAAGAATGCGGCAGTTGTTTTTTGCGCTGTGCGCCATGATGCCGCGCGCGGTATCCAGCATGTCGGATTCCACCAGCGAGCGTCCCAGCTTTTTTCCCTGCGCGGCCAGGAAGGTATTGGCCATGCCGCCACCCAGCGCCAGCACGTCGACCTTGGTGGTCAGATTTTTCAGCACGTCGATCTTGGTAGAAATTTTCGAGCCGCCCACAATCGCCATCAGCGGCCGCTCGGGGTGATCCAGCGCCTTGGCCAAGGCGGAAAGTTCTTTTTCCATATCGCGTCCAGCGCAGCAGGGCAGCCCGCGCGCCAGCCCTTCGGTGGAAGCATGGGCGCGATGCGCCACTGAAAAAGCATCGTTCACAAAAACATCACCCAGCACGGCCAGTTGCTTCACGAAAGCCGGGTCATTCTTCTCTTCGCCTTCATGGAAGCGGGTGTTTTCCAGAACCAGCACCTCGCCCGGCTGCATGCGGTTGACTGCCACCTGCGCCTCAGGCCCCACGGTGTGCGGGCAGAAGCCCACCGCGCAGCCCAGAATCCGGCCCAGCACTTCCGCCACCGGCTTTAGCGAGAATTCGGGCTCAGGCCCTTTTTTAGGCCGCCCGAAATGGGACAGGATGATGATCCTGGCTTTCTTACCGCGCAGCTCGCGGATGGTGCCGGTCAGGCGCTTCAGGCGGGTGGTGTCGCCCACCGTTCCATTCTCAAACGGAACATTAAGATCGCCGCGCAACAGCACGCGCTTGCCTGAACAATCCACGTCATCAAGGGTGAGGAAAGACAGGGCCATAAAGAATACTCGCTGGATTCAGTCCGAAAATCTTGAAAAACCGGAAATTCCTTATGGCGCAAAGACCTATTCCGGGCAAGAGGGCCCGCAAAGCTTGACTTTGCCTCGGCCAATCCCCTAAAACAGCGGCCATAACCGTAAGGATTACCGATGAAACGCACTTATCAGCCTTCACGCCTGGTTCGCAAACGCCGTCACGGATGGCGCGCCCGCATGAAGACCAAGAACGGCCGCAGGGTCGTGTCCAGGCGCCGCTCGAAAGGGCGCAAGCGCCTTTCCGCTTAGCGTGAGCCGCAGCCAAAAACCCAAAGCCTCGAAGCGACTGTTGAAACGCTCCGAATTTCTGCGCGTGTCTGCCGCCAACCGGCGCGCCTCCACCCCGGCCTTTGTTTTGCAGAACCTGAAATCCGAAACTTCGCAAACCGCGCGCTATGGGCTGACCGCCACTAAAAAGCTGGGCAACGCCGTGATCCGCAACCGCGCCCGCCGCCGCCTTCGCGCCCTGGCCGAAAAACTGCTGCCCGCCTGCGCCGTGCCCGGCGATTATGTTCTGATCGCGCGCGAGGATGCCCTCACTCGCCTGATGCCCGAGATGGAAGAAGACCTGAAAGGAGCCCTGCGCAAGCTGTCATGCCTGAAAAGCTGAAATCTGTTCTAGTGCCGCGCCAGAAAGCCGCCCAGGCGCGCGTGCAGGCCGAAGAAGTCCTGCGCAAATCGCCCGAGGCTGAAAAAGCCGCCATGGCGCCGCGCGAGCGCGACGAGGTTCTGGCCGAAAGCCCGCGCCTTCCTTTTCGTAATGACAAAATCACCGGCACGGTCAACCTGCGCGGTGGACGGGTCGATGATTTAACGCTGACGAAGTATCGCGAAACCATCGACCCGAAAAGCCCGGCCATCGTGCTGTTCTCGCCGGCCGGATCGGCCCTGCCCTATGCGCCTTTCTATGCCGAGTTCGGCTGGCTTTCCAACGACGCCGAGGTGAAGCTGCCGACGAATGACTCGCTGTGGCGCGCCGAAAACCAAAAGCTGTCGCCCGACGGACCGGTGAACCTTAGCTGGGACAACGGCGCGGGCTTATCGTTCGAGCGCACGCTGTCGCTGGACAAGGATTACCTGTTCACCGTCACCGAAAAAGTGCGCAACGCCTCGGGCCGGGAAGTGACGCTTTATCCCTACGGGCTTATCTCACGCCATGGCACGCCGCATACGCTGGGCTATGCCACGCTGCACGAAGGCCCGCTGGGGGTACTGGGCAACACCCTGCACGAGAAAACCTATAAGAAGCTGCATGAAGAGCCGCTTTACACCCAGCCTTCGGAAGGCGGGTGGATTGGCGTGACCGATGTGTACTGGCTGGCCGGCGTGGTGGCCGATCCGAAGGATAAGATCACCGGACGCTTCCTTTACAGCCTGGCGGGCGCCGGACAGGAACGTTACCAGGCCGACATGCAGAAAAACGCCGTGACGCTGAAACCCAGCGAGGAAAGCAGCAGCACCTTCCATCTTTTCGCCGGCGCCAAGGAAGTCGCCGTGCTGGATGCCTACACCAAAAGCATTCCCGCGCCGATGTTTGACCGAGCCATTGATTTCGGCTGGTTCTATTTCATCGCCAAACCCTTCTTCCTGATCATCGATTTTCTGGCCCGCTATCTCGGCAACTATGGCTTGGCCATTATTCTGTTCACGGTCGTATTACGTCTGCTGTTTTACCCCATGTCGGAATCGTCTTACCGCAACATGGAGCGCATGAAGGCCCTGCAGCCGCAGATGAACAAGCTGAAAGAGCGCCATGCCAACGACCCGATGAAGATGAACGAAGAAGTCACGGCGCTGTATAAAAAGGAAAAGCTGAATCCCTTAAGCGGCTGCATCCCGGTGCTGGTGCAAATTCCGGTGTTCTTCGCGCTGTATAAGGTGCTGCTGGTCTCCATCGAAATGCGCCACGCGCCGTTCTATGGCTGGATTCGCGATCTTTCCGCGCCTGACCCTAGCAACCTTTTCACCCTGTTCGGGCTGATTCACTGGGCACCGCCCGCCATGCTGCATCTGGGCGTCTTGCCGCTGCTGATGGGCAGCACCATGTTCATCCAGCAAAAGCTGAGCCCGCCGCCCGGCGACAAGGTCAGCCAGCAGATTTTCACCTTCATGCCCATCATGTTCACATTCCTTCTGGCCAATATGTCGGCGGGGCTGGTGCTGTATTGGACGTTCAGCAACCTCCTGGCCATCATGCAGCAGACGCTTATCAAACACCGCATCAAAAGTCCGGCACCATCCGGGGCCAAGTAATGGCCGAGGGCATTTCCGCCAAAAAAGCTGAAAGCCTGTTCGCCGCCGAAGCGGTGTTTATTTCTGGCGCCGCAGATTTTATTTTTCCGCATGGGCGGACGCTTTAATCTGGTGGATATGCCGGGTTACGGCTATGCCAAGGCCAATCCCGCCAAGATTCAGGCCTGGACGGAGTTGATCGAGTTTTACCTCCAGGAACGGCGCACCCTGCGGCGGCTGTGCCTGCTGATTGATGCGCGCCACGGCATCATGGACGCCGATAAAGAGTTCATGGACAAGCTTTCCACCTATGCCGTGCCCTTCGTGGCGGCGCTCACCAAAACCGACAAGATTGTCGAAAAGGAAGTCGCCGCCTGCCGGGCGCAGGTCGAAACCACGCTGAAAAAATGGGGCGGAGCCTGGCCCACCGCCTTCCCGGTCAGCGCCGAGAAGGAAAAGGGGCTGGAAGAACTGCGCCTGTTCCTCGCTCAAAGCGTGGTCTGACCTTCTCCCCTCCCCCTGAGGGAGGGGCCGGGGGTGGGGTGAGGCGTGACATTTCTCAAATCCTCACCACTTACGCTGGCGGCAACCTTCTGACCCCACCCCTTTATCCCCTCTCTCAGGGGAGGGGAAATAATTCTTGAGCCACCGCTAAAAACACGATTGGATACGCCCATGGCTCATGACACCGTTGAAAACCGCACCCTGACCGACTGGGAAAAAATCGCCCGCGTTCTGGCCGAAGCGCTGCCCTTCCTGCGGCGCTATCGCGGGCAGTGTTTTGTCATTAAATACGGCGGCCACGCCATGGACGACCGCGAAACCGCCGCGCGCTTCGCCCGCGACATGGTGTTGCTGAAGCAGGTGGGCATCAACCCCGTCATCGTGCATGGCGGCGGCCCGCAGATCGACGCGATGCTGAAACGGCTGAACGTGAAAAGCGAATTCAAAAATGGCCTGCGCGTCACCGACGCGGCCACCATGGAAGTGGTGGAAATGGTGTTGTCGGGCAAAGTGAACAAGGAACTGGTGCAGCATATCCACGACGCTGGCGGCACCGCCGTGGGCCTTTCCGGCAAAGACGGCGGGTTGATCACCGCGCGCAAGGTCATGCCCCAGGGGCTTGACCTGGGCCTGGTGGGCGAACCCACGAATGTGAACCCCTATATTTTGCGCAAGGTCATGGAGGAAGACGCCATTCCCGTCATCGCGCCGGTGGCCGTGGACGAAGGCGGCCAGACGCTGAACGTGAATGCCGACACCGCCGCGGGCGCCATCGCCAAGGCGCTGAAGGCCGTGCGTTTCCTGCTGCTGACCGATGTGCAAGGCCTGCTCGACGCCAAGGGCGCGCTGATCCCCGAAGTTACGCCCGAAGAAGCGCAGAACGCCATCAGCAACGGCATCGCCAAGGGCGGCATGATCCCCAAGCTGGAAACCTGCATCGCCGCAGTAAAGGGCGGCGTGAAAGGCGCGGTGATCTTGAACGGCCGCGACCCGCACAGCGTGCTTCTGGAACTGCTGACGCCGCAAGGCACCGGCACGCTGATCCGCATGGAAAAATATAAGGATGTCGGCCCCGTTCTTTAATCGCTGAGAAAATTATGCCTTCTAATCTTTCTCAAGTCTCCGCTTGGCTTTTCGACCTGGACAACACGCTGTATTCCCCGCACAGCGGCATTTTTCCGCAAATCCACCAGCGCATGTCGCTGTTCATCATGCAGCGCTTCGGCCTGACGCAAGGCGAAGCTGAAAAACGCCGCGAAGATTATTTC
>JACQAB010000090.1 GCA_016195205.1 Pseudomonadota bacterium | reverse complement strand
TCCGACAGCAGCATGGCGCGGTGCATTTGATGGGCGTCGGTTTTCTGCGCATTTTTTTCGACCAGCACCTTGCCCTGGAACACGGTGTGGCCCTTGTTGCGGGCCAGGGCGCGGATTTCCTGCCGGCTTTGCGTGTGTGGCGCCTCGTGGCGCATGTTGGTAAGCAGGTCTATGTGGCGGCCATCGGCGTAATTCAGCGCGCGCAGGCTGGACCGCGCATTTTCGCCGGCATGGTGCGTTTCCACGCTTTGCCGCACCAAACCACCGCCCAGATGCATCAGATTCAGTTCAAAATTGGCCCGTTCGGCCAGCAGGGTTTTCTCATGCATCAGACGGATGGCATGCGGGCTGCTGGCAATCGCGCAGGTTTTGCGCAGCTGCGCGCCCGCGGCCAGATGATGCGTGGCAATGGTGCTGCCAAAATGATGGCTGTGTCCGATGCCGCGTCCGCCGCGCATCTCCACCACATCAAGCGAGGAGCCTTCGCCCATATCAATCATGATGCGCGCGTGATAGGTGGCGGGCGCCGCGCATTCGGTGGCCAGAAAAACCAGTTCCAGCGGCTGGGTGATTTTCACGCCGGGTTCGACTTCGATCAGGATTCCGTCATCGAACAGCGCCATGTTCAGATCGTGCCAGCTTTCGGAAGGGGCGTCCTGAAGGAAAGCATGCACCTTCTCGTTGCGCTCCTGCAGCGCTTCCTGCAGCGAGGTGATGTGCAGGCCGGGCGGAATGCGCTTCATCCGCGCATGCGCATCGGAGTGATAACCATCCACGAACAGCAGCCGGCCAATGGAATCTGGAACCAGCGAGGGGATGGTGTCCTGAATGTCAGTGGTGCTTAAAATGCGCTGCCAATGCTGTTTTTCCACGCCGGACAGGCTGGTGTAGTGCCAGTCTTCTTCCTTCTGCGTGGGCAGGCCTTGCTGCAGGAAACGCTCCAGTGCTTCTTCGCGCAGGTAACGCATGAAATTCCAGCTCAGCCCCGAAAGATCGGGCGGCAACACGCCATCCAGCACGATGTCTTTCAGGTAATTAGGAATCTCCGTCATCTTACGCCGCCGCTTTCAGAAAACGGGCATAGCCTGTGGCTTCCAACTCTTGTGCCAGATCACGCCCGCCGGTCTCTGCTATGCGCCCGTCGACCAGCACATGCACCACGTCGGGCACCACATAGGAAAGCAGGCGTTGATAATGGGTGATCAGCAGCATGGCGCGCTTTTCACCACGCAACGCGTTGATGCCGTCGGCCACGGTTTTCAGCGCGTCGATATCCAGGCCGGAATCGGTTTCATCCAGCACCGCCATGGCGGGCTCGAGCAGCGCCATTTGCAGGATCTCGCAGCGTTTTTTCTCGCCGCCCGAAAAATCCTTGTTCAGGCTGCGTTTCAGCATGTCTTCGGAAATGCCCAGGGCAGCCGCCTTTTCGCGCACCAGGCGCAGAAAAGCCACGGCATCATATTCCGATTGTCCCTGGGCGCGGCGCACCGCGTTCACCGAGGTTTTCAGAAAATTCATGGTGGAAACGCCGGGAATTTCCACGGGATGCTGGAAGCTTAAAAAGAATCCGGCGCCGGCGCGTTCTTCGGGCGACAGGACGAACAGGTCTTTGCCGCGGAAACTGGCCGAGCCTTTGGTCACTTCATAGCCCTGCCGTCCGGCCAGCACAAAAGACAGCGTGCTTTTGCCGCTGCCGTTGGGACCCATGATGGCGTGAACCTCGCCTTCTTTAATGGAAAGCGAAATGCCTTTCAGGATGCCTTTCTCCTGATAGCGCACATGCAGGTTGTCAATTTTCAAAAGAACCTCGCTCATTATCCAACGCTCCCTTCAAGACTTACGGCCAATAGTTTTTGTGCTTCCACGGCAAATTCCATCGGCAGTTCCTGCAGCACTTCGCGGCAGAAGCCATTCACAATCAGCCCCACAGCTTCTTCCTCGTTAAGGCCCCGCTGGCGGCAATAAAACAGCTGATCCTCGCTGATTTTCGAGGTGGTGGCCTCGTGCTCCAGCTTCGCTTTTCGCTGCCGGCTTTCAATATAGGGAATGGTGTGCGCGCCGCATTCATGACCGATCAGCAAAGAGTCGCAGCGCGTGTGGTTCCGCGCGCCTTCCGCCTTGGGCATGATTTTCACGAGCCCGCGATAGGTTTGCTGGCCGTGCCCGGCGGAGATACCTTTTGACACAATCGTGCTGCGGGTATTCTTGCCGATGTGAATCATTTTCGTGCCGGTGTCGGCTTGCTGGTAATTATTGGTGATGGCCACCGAATAAAATTCACCCACCGAATAATCACCCTGCAGAATGCAACTGGGGTATTTCCAGGTGATGGCGCTGCCGGTTTCCACCTGCGTCCATGAAATTTTCGAATAGGCGCCGCGGCAGGCCCCGCGCTTGGTGACGAAGTTATAAATGCCGCCCTTGCCGTTCTTGTCGCCGGGATACCAGTTCTGCACCGTGGAGTATTTGATGGTGGCGCGTTCCATGGCCACCAGCTCGACCACCGCGGCATGAAGCTGGTTTTCATCGCGTTTGGGGGCCGTGCAGCCTTCTAAATACGACACAGTGCTGCCTTCCTCGGCGATGATCAGCGTGCGTTCAAACTGGCCGGTGTTTTCGGCGTTGATGCGGAAATAGGTGGAAAGCTCCATGGGGCAGCGCACGCCCTTGGGCACGTAAACAAACGAACCGTCGGTGAACACCGCAGAATTCAGCGTGGCGAAGAAATTGTCGGAATAGGGAACCACCGAACCCATATATTCCTTCACCAGTTCCGGGTGCTTTTGCACCGCCTCGCTGATCGAGCAGAAAATCACGCCCATCTCTTCCAGCTTCTTTTTGAAGGTGGTAGCGACGGAAACGGAATCGAACACGGCATCCACGGCGATTTTCGGCTCCACGCCGGCCAGCGCTTCCTGCTCGCGCAAGGGGATGCCCAGTTTTTCGTAAGTGCGCAGAAGTTCCGGATCAATCTCCGCCAGGCTTTTCGGCTTCTGCGCATTTTTGGGCGCGGCATAATAATAAGCGTTTTGATAATCGATGGGCGGATGGTTCACCTTCGCCCAGTTCGGTTCTTTCATCGTCAGCCAATGGCGGAAGGCCTTTAAACGCCATTCCAGCAGCCATTCCGGCTCATTCTTCTTGGTCGAGATAAAGCGCACCGTGTCTTCGGAAAGGCCCTTAGGCGCGCGCTCCTGCTCAATCGGCGTGACAAAGCCATAGGCATAGCCGCCTTCGGTAAAGGGGCGAAGTTCTTCAAGCGTGCGGGCCTTGCCGCTATCGATAGCCGGTTGTGCCATGTTCATTTCTCTCGCGCGCTATTCCCGCAGCGCGGTTTCTTTTGCGCCCAGCCTGGGTGCAAAGGCCGGCGCATCCAGCGCCATGTCGTACAGTGAAACATTTTGCAGCGCCGTGCGGATCGCGTGGTTCACGTGATTCCAGCGCCCATGCATGGCGCAGGTGTTGCTCATCTGGCATTCGTGCGAGTCATTGTCGGCGCATTCGGTCAAGTGAATGGGGCCATCCATGACGGTGATGATTTCGGCAATGCTGATGGCCCGGGCTTCGCGCGCCAGAACATAGCCGCCGCTGGCGCCGCGCTGGGCGTTCAACAACCCGCCATGCGCCAGCATCTTCAAAATTTTGGCCACGGTGGGCTGAGGCAGATGCGTGGCTTCGCACAGGCTGGGCGCGGTGGCCACAACCCCTTCGCGGCGCACGATGTGGGTGAGCAGCACCACGGCGTAGTCGGTCAATTTGCTGAGTTTGAGCATGTTTAATATGTACTAAATTAGTACAGTTAATACAAGTTTTGCCTGAAAAGCAAGCATTGGCAGTGGGTTATAAGGTCTCACGTCTTCAAGGGCAATAACAAAAAATAGCCAAAACAAGCCGATAGAAGCATGCTTCACCCATGGCTGAAAAAACGGGTATTTGGACCCACCCTTCCTGCCTGAAGCACGACCCCGGCCCCGGCCACCCCGAGCAGCCCGCGCGTCTGGCCGCCGTGCTGAAAGGGCTGTCGGAAGGGAAGCTGGGGGCGCTGCCGCGCTTTGAGGCTCCCCGCGCCACTGAGGCCGACCTGTTCCTGGTGCACACCCTGGATTACGTGACGGAACTTGAAGAAGCTTTTGCCGACGCGCAAGAACACCCCCTGGCGCTGGATCCCGACACGCTGATCAACGATGCCAGCGAGGATGCCGCGCACCGCGCTGCGGGCGCGGGACTTGCCGCTGCAAACGCGGTGATGGAAGGCAAGCTGCAAAACGCTTTTTGCGCCGTGCGCCCGCCAGGGCACCATGCCGAGGCCGGACATGCCATGGGTTTTTGCGTTTTTAATAATGCGGCGATCGCCGCCCGGCATTTGCTGGAACGTCACCATCTTGCGCGCGTAGCCGTGGTGGATTTCGATGTGCATCACGGCAACGGCACGCAGCATGTGGCCGAGAAAGATGCGCGCCTGTTTTATGCCTCGTCGCATCAATATCCTTTTTATCCAGGCACCGGCTCGCCACACGAAACCGACAAAAGGAACGTGGTGAATGTACCGCTGGAAGCGATGTCGGGTTCGAAAAGCTTTCATCACGCCTATGACAAGGTGATTTTTCCGGCGCTGGAGAAATTTGCCCCCCAGTTCCTGATCATCTCAGCGGGGTTTGATGCGCATCATTCCGACCCGCTCGCGCAGGTCCAGCTGCGCGAGGAGGATTTTGGCTGGGTCACGCAGGGGCTGATGAAAATCGCCGCGCGCCACGCTGATGGACGTATCGTTTCCTTCCTTGAGGGCGGCTATAATCTGGACGCCTTGGCCGCCTGCGCACGGGTGCATGTGGCGGCTCTGGCGGGGGTTTGAGTGATTGAAAAAACCCGCCGTTTCAGCTATGAACAGCTTCCCTCATGACCAAAGCCCCTGCCGCTTCCGCCCCCAATCTTTCCGCGCTCAGCTTTGAAGAAGCTTTGGCCGAGCTTGAAAAAATCGTGCGCAACCTGGAAGACGGAAAAATCCGCCTGGACGAAGCCGTGGCGGCGTATGAGCGTGGCGCGGCGCTGAAGCGCCATTGCGAAACCAAGCTGCGCGAGGCGCAGCTGAAAGTTGAAAAAATCGTCCTTGCCGAAGACGGCAGTGTTTCCCTGCAGCCCGCCGACCAGAATTAGGCCCTCATGCCCTCGATTTCCCTGGAACTTAAAACTGCCATGAGTGACTCTGCCGCCGAGGTGGAAAGGCTGATGGCCTTGCTTTTGCCCGAAACCGGTATGGCCGAACAAAAGCTGTTCGATTCCATGCGCTATGGCGCGCTGGGCGGCGGCAAGCGGTTGCGGCCCTTTTTGGTGATGAGTTCAGCAAAGCTTTTCGGGGTATCCGATAAAGCGGCCACGCGCACGGCGGCGGCGGTGGAGTTCATCCATTGCTATTCGCTGATTCATGACGATCTGCCGGCCATGGACAATTCCGATCTGCGCCGCGGCAAGCCCACCGTGCACAAGGCGTTTGACGACGCCACGGCGGTTCTGGCGGGCGATGCGCTGCTGACCTATGCCTTTGAAATTCTGGCCGACCGCGAAACGCATGAGGATCCCAATGTGCGCTGCAATCTGGTGACGGCGCTGTCCAGGGCGGCGGGTTCCACCGGCATGGTGGGCGGGCAGATGCTGGACCTCATCGCTGAAACCACGCCGCTGGACATCGGCGCCATTACCCGGCTGCAGCGCATGAAAACGGGCGAGCTGATTGCCTTCTCGTGCGAGGCGGGCGCCATTCTTGGCAAAGCCCAGCCGCCGCAGCGTCAGGCGCTGCGCGCCTTTGCGCATGATCTGGGCCTGGCTTTCCAGATCATCGACGATCTGCTGGATGCCGAGGGCAGCGAGGCGCGCACCGGCAAATCGGTGGGCCGTGACGAAAAAGCTGGCAAGGCCACTTTCGTTTCCATCCTGGGACATGAGCGTGCCCGGGCACAGGCCAATCTGCTGGCCGATCAGGCGGTGCGCCATTTGGGCATTTTTGAAGGCCGCGCCAAAAACCTGGAACAGGTCGCGCGCTTCGTGGTGGAACGCGATTTTTAAGAAGGTGACAAGTGACGTCAGCCGCATAGTTTAATTTTGCTCGTCACGTGTCGCTTGTCACTCGTCACTAATTATGAAAAAACGCCTTGATCAATTAATGGTGGAACGGGACCTGGCGCCGTCGCGCACCCAGGCGCAGGCGCTCATTATGGCAGGCAAGGTTTTCTCCGGTGACAAGCGCGTAAACAAGCCCGGCGCCCTGTTGATGGAGGATGTGCCGCTTAGTTTAAAAGGCGAGTCGCATGGCTATGTTTCGCGCGGCGGGTTGAAGCTGGCGCATGCGCTGGACCACTTTAATATCAGCCCCGAGGGGTTGGTGGGCCTGGATATCGGCGCCTCCACCGGCGGCTTCACCGACGTGCTGCTGAAGCGCGGCGCCCGGCGCGTTTACGCGGTGGATGTGGGCTATGGCCAGCTGGCCTGGGAAATCCGCAACAACCAGCGCGTGGTGGTGATGGAAAAAACCAATGCGCGCTTCCTGACTCAGACACTGATCCCCGAACCGCCGAAAATCATTGTGTGCGATGCCAGCTTCATTGGGTTGAGAACCGTGCTGCCGGCCTCGCTGGCGCTGGCCACGTCGGGTACGAAGCTGGTGGTGCTGATCAAACCACAATTCGAAGTGGGCCGCGAGCGCGTGGGCAAGGGCGGCATTGTGCGCGACCCCGATCTGCATCAGGAGGTATGCGAAAGCATCACCACCTGGCTGGCGGAAGACATGAAATGGAAGGTGCTGGGCCTGGTGCCCAGCCCCATTCAGGGCGCGGAAGGCAATGTGGAGTTTTTGATCGCGGCGGAGAAAGTTTAGATCCTGCTTAAGAAAATTATTTGTAACAAAGCGTTTCGTTGAAAACAGGCGGGCTTTGGCGTTAAGGATGCCGGCTGCGATGGATGCATCCGGGAAGAATGACGCTCGAAGAAATCAATCAAGGCCGGCTGGAAATTTACAGCAAAGCCCATCGGTTGGCTTTCAGCCATTACATCCGCTGGGGCCGCATCCCTTCAGAACTTGCCAAAACCATGGAAGAAACTTCTTCCATGAAAGCGTTCCTTCATACGCTGGATCAATGCAAAGCCGAACGCGATGACGGTTCGGATGGCTGGACGAATGATGGCGATAACGATGAGGACGATGTTCCAGATGTCATCGATCCGGGTTATATCGAACCCGGCCTCGGGCATGTTTATGGTTTTGATGTCGCTTTAACAGC
>JACQAB010000109.1 GCA_016195205.1 Pseudomonadota bacterium | reverse complement strand
GGGAGGGCGCATCGATCACCCAAAAGAAAGCCGCAGGAGTTTATGCCTTATTCACGAGTTTGTAAATTCGACTCTGTTTTTAACCTTCATGAAAATACCCGTAAATCTTTTTAGCCAAATCCTCGCTAATTCCCGGCACGCGGCGCAAATCATCCAGCCCGGCTTTTGAAACTTCCTTGGCCGAGCCGAAATGCATCAACAGCTTTTTCTTGCGCAAGGGGCCGATATTGGGAATGGCGTCCAGCGGCGACTGGGTCATGGTTTTCTGCCGCCGCGCGCGGTGGAAACCGATGGCAAAGCGGTGCGCCTCGTCGCGCAACCGCTGCAAAAAGTAGAGCGCGGGCTCTTTTGGTTCCAGGCTGAAGGGCTCCTTGCCGGGCAGGAAGAAACGCTCGCGCCCGGCGTTGCGCTCTAACCCCTTGGCAATGCCGGCGATGGGAATGTTGCTAAGGCCCAATTCCGCCAGCACGTCGCAGGCCGCATTCACTTGTCCCGCGCCGCCGTCAATCAGAACCAAGTCCGGCCACTGGCCACCGCCGCGGGTGGGGTCTTCCTTAATCGCGCGGGCGAAGCGGCGTTTTAAAACCTCGCGCATCATGCCGTAATCATCGCCAGGCGTTAGCTCGGTGCTTCTGATAATGAATTTGCGGTAGGCTTTTTTGGTGAAGCCGTCTAGCCCGGCCACGATCATCGCGCCCACCATTTCACTGCCAGAAATGTGACTGTTGTCGAACACCTCAATGCGCTTGGGCGTGTCGATCAACCCAAACACCCGCGCCAAATCTTCCAGCAGCTTTGTCTGGCTTTGACGGCCCGAAAGCCGCTGGGCCAGGGCCTCACGCGCGTTTTTCAGGGCCATGGTGATCAGCGCCTTGCGGCTGCCCTTGGTGGGCACCGAAACCGTGATGCGCGTCTTGTTTTTCTCGGACAGCGCGGTGGCCAGCACGGAAATATCTTCCGGCGCATGGCTGGCCAGAATAAGTTTCGGCGCGGGTTTATCGGCATAAAACTGCGACAGAAAACTAGACATGATTTCTTTTTCCGTGGCCTCGGGGTCGGCCTGAAGAAAATGCGCCCGGCCGCCGTAATGCCGCCCGCCACGCACGAAGAACATTTGAATGGCAATGTGCCCGCCCTCGCGCGCGATGGCCGACACGTCGGCGTCCATGGAATCCGTCAAACTCACATGCTGCTTGCTTTGAATGGCGGCGATCATGCGGATGCGGTCGCGCAGTTCCGCCGCCTTTTCGTAGTTCAGCGCCTCGCTGGATTCCTGCATTTCTTTCTGCAGTTGTTTCAGCAACATGTCGCTTTTCCCGGCCAGGAATTCGCGCGCCTGTTCCACCTGCTTTGCATATTCCTCTTTGCTCACATAGGCCACGCAGGGCGCCGTGCAGCGCTTGATGTGATATTGCAGGCAAGGCCGCTTGCGGCTGTTAAAAATGGTGTCGGCGCAGTTGCGCAGGCGGAAAGCGCGCGTCAGCAGCCCCAGCGTTTCATACACCGCCTCGCCCGAGGCAAACGGCCCGTAATACCAGCCTTTGCGCGCGCGGCTCCCTCGGTATTTCATCAGCTGCGGGAAGGCGTGGTCGCGCGTGATCAGGATGTAGGGATAGCTTTTGTCGTCCAGCAGCAGGATGTTAAACGCTGGCTGGTGATGGCGGATAAGGTTGGCCTCCAGCAACAGCGCTTCGGCCTCGGTATGCGTCAGCGTGAATTCCAGCGCGCGGGTCAGGGCGATCATGCGCTGCTGGCGCTGGTCAAGCCGCCCAGCCTGGGCATAGCTGCTCACGCGCTTTTTCAGATTACGGGCCTTGCCCACATAAAGCACTTCACCTTTTTCCGAAATCATGCGGTACACGCCCGGGCCGCTGGGCATGTTTTTCAAATGCTCCTTGATCAGGCCGGTGCCGCGCTGAAAACGGGCATAGGTGAACGCCTCTTCGGCGCCGGGAAGTTTCCCCGGGCTGCGGCTGGAACGCTCGGCTTTGTTCGGTTCTTCGTTGCTCATAAACTTCCTTGTCATCCCGGAAACTGCGAAGCAGCCATCCGGGATCCCATTTTATTCCTGTTTCTAGAAAACAAATGGGATCCCGGCTCGCGCTTGCTATGCTCGCTTGGCCGGGATGACAAATTCTTATCCACTATTCTGTGGATAAGTCTGTTGGTAGCTCATTCGAATTCTGCCGCAATTTGCGCATTCCGGCTTGAATCACCTGTTTGCACAAAAAACAGGCAGAATTGCAAGAGATTGAAATTGCTGCATAAAACCGGTGTAAAACGCCGCTGGAATCCCGCAAAAACCGCTTTCTTAATGCAACGTAAAGAGCGCATTGGGGATGTTAATAAGCCAGTTTCACGAGAGATCAATCAACGCCTCGGTGCAAGGTTTTTCCACAAGTTGATCCACCGCCGCCGCAATTTCTTCGACCGAGGTTGGCTTATGGCTGCGGCTAGCTGCCACCAGCGCCTCGAAATGCCGTTCGCTTTCCCGCGCATTGCGCAGCGTGGGGCCCAGCATCAACCCGTGAAGGTAAAGTTTGGGCAGGAAACCGGACGCGTTGGCTTTCACCCATTCGATCAGCGCCACCTTGCTCATGGCGTAAGAGGAAAAATGTTTCCAGCCGGCGGGCAGGGTGGTGTCGCCCAGCGCGATAGAGGTGCACGGCCCCTGCGCCCGCGCATGCAGCAATTGCGTAAGATGAATGGCCGTGAATAAATTCACCGTCATATGCATGGCGAAGCTGGCTTCGGTCACCACCGCCTCATCCTTCTCGAACACCGAGGCGTTGTTGATAAGCAGGCGCGGCACGCCGCAATCGCGCACCACGCGGTTGAAAAGCTCTTCCGCGCCGCCCTTTTCCTTCAAATCCCCCTGAAAAAGCGAGATTTTGCCGCCCAGTCCGTGCGCGTGGCTTTGCAGCTCAATCGCCTCTTCAACCGATTTATAGTGATGCACCACCACGTGCCAGCCCTTGCGCGCATAATGCAGGGCCAGGTCTTTGCCCACGCGCTTGGCCGCGCCGGTGATAAGAACCAGATCAGCCATTGGCCTTCCTTCTTCCATGCGGCCCCGTGAGGGAGGTAAGGATGCCATGCCAGGTGCGCACTTCCTGCTCGCTGAAATGGGCGCGCATCAGGGCGTTGCGCATGTTCTGCATCATGGCGGGTTTCATCTCGATGGTGGTGAAAAACCCGGTTTCGTCCAGCTCGCGCTCAAACCGGTCAAGCAGGTTGAAAACTTCTTCACGCGTGGCGGGGCGCGATTTGCCGTAGTCCAGAATTTCCACCGGGGCCTCACCGTTGGCGGTCAGCCATTCATAGGCCATCACCAAAACGCTTTGCGCCAGGTTGAACGAGGCAAATTCCGGATTGGCCGGAATATGAATGATTTTACCGGCGCAAATCAGGTCTTCATTAATCAGCCCGGTGCGCTCGGGCCCGAACAGAATGCCGGTTTTTCCGCCTTGGGCGGCATGGGCGGCGATTTCACCCATCGCCGCGCGGGGGGTAAGCGTTTCTTTCACCATGTCGCGCAGCCGGGCGGTGCTGGCATAGACGGCGTGCAAATCGCCCACGGCCTCGGCGGTGGATTCGAAAACCTTTGCGGAATCCAGAATCGCATCGGCGCCCGAGGCGGCGGCTTTGAGGCGTTCCTTCTGCGGCGAGTTCAGCGGCCACGGATCGCGCGGCGACACCAGGCGCATTTCCGGCAGATTGCAATTCATCATCGCGCGCGTGGCGGCGCCGATATTCTCCACCAGTTGCGGGCGAACCAGGATGATGATGGGGGCGGAATTCATCTTCATTAACACGCGTAAAACCGGAAAAGACCTTGACCCCAGATTTAGCGTAGTGTTTGAATGACGGAAAGACATATTAAAACACGTGTTCAGGGGCATCAAACATGTATGAAGCAACTGTCCGTTTTGCAATGAGACTTGTTACGCCGTTCGTCATGCGCGCTGCTGACCGGTATGGCGATTGCTTTCAGGCTGCCCGTGATGCGGGCCATTTTGATAAACCGCCGCTGCTTCGTGGCGTTTGTTGATGGCGTGCTTGCCCGGCGCAAGCCTCAATGTGCGCATGGCGCGTGGGCGCCATGTTGGAATTTTATTCGATCACCGGCACCGGCCAGGCGGCGTCGATTAGTTCCCTTAAGGAGAATTCATGAGAAAAACACACATCCTTGCCGGTGCCGTTGCAGGCGCGTGTATTGGCGGTTTTATGGGATACCAGGCCGAACAATCCAGAAGAGAAACTCCTTTGGCCATGGCCGTTATTGAAATTATCTGTACCCGCCCTGTTGCTGATTCCAATTTTCAATCACAGATGCCGGCGGAGGCCAGGCGCCTTGGGCGCATGCTTTGCCCTCATAAAATGATTCCTTGACGGGTTTATGCGCCTGCCCCCTAGAAAAACCATTATATGGACATCTGTGGCTGCCGTTTTGGCGCTGGCGGGGATCGAGGCGCTTTTCTCACCGGCCAGGAATCTTGTAACGAAAAGATTTGCCCCGGGCGCGGCTTACTGCGCGGCAGGTAAGGATGATTATCTTGCTTTCCGGGAACTGCGTCCTCCGGCCGTTGGCTATGTTAAGGAGCATTGCGGCCATTTAATTCCGGCTGCCCGCCGATAATATTTAGAAATTTAAGCCGCCTTCTCCGCCGCGGCCACGCCTTCGCGCAGCAGGAAGTAATCATAGCTGTCGCCCAGCGCGTCGAACGACGCGTCGATGATATTGGTGGAAACGCCCACCGTGGCCCAATGCGCCTCGGGGTCTTTCACCAGCGCGCTTTCAATCCACACGCGCGGCATGGCGCCGGTGGCGTCATTCGCATGCAGAATGCGCACGCGGTAGTCGGTTAAGTGCATGCGCACCAGCACCGGATAAACGGGTTCCAGCGCCTTGCGTAGCGCCTTGTCCATGGCGTTCACCGGGCCGTTGCCTTCCGCCACGGTATGATAGCTGCGATTGCCGATGCGGATTTTCACGCTAGCTTCCGATTGCGTGGCCAGCTCGCCCTTGGCGTTGTGGCGACGTTCATCGGTGACCGAATAGTTTTCCACCTCAAAGAAATGCGGCACGCGGCCCAGGTGGCGGCGGGCGAGAAGCTCAAAACTCGCTT
>JACQAB010000112.1 GCA_016195205.1 Pseudomonadota bacterium | reverse complement strand
AGCATTGGCGATTACCAGGTTGAAAGAAAAAATTCCAGAGTTTTCTCAAAATCTTGCTGAAATTGGACAGCAAAAAGATGGTCAGGATGGAGGAATAGTAGGTGGGTTAGCCCAGCGTGTGGAGCGTTCGGAATTTTATCAAGAGCAGTTTGAAAAGCTGACAAGCCATCTAGGTATTCAGGAGATCGGCGGCTTTGTATCCTACCAGAAAGCGGTGATTGGTCGTTTAGGCGGGTTGCACGAGCTTATTAAGTTAATCGGTAAGCGCTTTGCGCGTTTGCAACAAACTTTAAATTTGCTGACAAGCCAGCAGCAAATGTCGGAGTCCATAGAAACAACGAGTACGACCGCTAAAATGCTACAATTAGCTGACTTCATTATTTGGCAATTTTTTGTTCCTTATTATGGTTCTCATACTTTAGAGAGCAATGTAGAAAAAGATCCGTGGCTTAAACATTTTTTTGAAGAGTTAAGTGCAGATTATAAAGCTTATATATGGCATGGAATGCTACTTGTTGGCACCTTGGGAGCGCATCGTCACTGGATTTTCCCCAAGAAGGCGCGCCAATGGGTCCTTCAACTTGCTAAGGACAGTGCTAAAGCTATGGGAAGGCGGAGCATTGCTATAGGAAGAAACACAATAGCAGGTGTCAGAACGGCAGCCGGCTGGGCGCGAACAGCAGCGGAAGTGTCACTATCCAAAACAAGAAGACTGGCCAGGTATCGCTATGCCCTTATAAGATATCGTTTACGAACAGGCCGTTCGCATCCCGCACAATTACGCGGCAAACGGAATCGTGACCAATTAGAGCCTTAATTTATGCTTGAGGGGTTGGTGCCGTCGCACCTTGTCCGAGTACTTTGGGAGCCTTAGGCATTGATCGGACTTGGGGTCTCGAAACGTGTCTAGAATCTTGCTTAAAGGCAAGTCGTACTGTTCCGCCCACCATTGCAACCATTGCAGCCAAAGTTGCCCACTGGAATAAAGTTAATTCCTTAGCGGCATTAACAGCTTCTGGTGATATCCATCCCATGTTCTTCCCCCAGTGTGCAATGTAGGGCATATCTCTCAAATTTTCAACGCCTTAATACTTTCACGGGTTAATTCCGCGCTGAAATGCTTGATTTTGTTTTCAGAAAATTAGCTTAACGCCGCTCACGAAGGCGGCAGGGGTGGGGCCGCACATTTCGCCACCGGGAGGGGTTCGGCCTTCACCAGTTCGGCGCTCATCGAGAAATCCCCGTAATCCACGCGCATGCTTTTAATCACGCCGTTATCCAGCAGCAGCATGTCCATTTCATAATCGGGCGAGCCGCGCTCGTTATCCGGGGCGAAGAAGGCCATGCGGATCGGCCAGCCCTGGCGGGCGGTGAGGGCATCGGTGGCGGCGTCTTTGCCTTCGGATTTGGCCTTGGTGGCCTTGCCGCTGTCGCCTTTTACGGATTCGCCGATGAAGGCGCTGATCTGGTTATAGCCGGCGTCGTCGGCGCCATCGAACACATCGGTGGAGAAGAACTTTTTGCCGGCGCGCGCCTGTTTCAGCAGTTCCATGGTGTGATGCACCGGGAACAGCGTGCTGACGTTAAAGGAAATTTGTTTTTCCTTTTCGCCCTTATAAACGGCCTTGCCAATTCCCGCGCCGTTGGCGTCGGGCGTTAGGGTGGCTTCGCCGCGCAGTACCTCGGCGGCGTCCTTGTCGCTTTTGCGGCGCGAGTAGAAATAATAGCTGGAGCCGTCTTTGGCTTCGCGGCTGATCAGATCGCTGAGATTGTCGCTGACTTCGCCTTCGCTGTAATAGAAGCGCACCTGCATCTTCTGTTCGATGTTCCAGTCATGGCAGTCGTCGGCGATGGAGAAAAACATTTTGCCGGTGATGCCGCTGACGTGCCCGCCATTGCGCGAGGCGCCCAGCTTTACGTTGTAAAGCGCGCGGTGCGGCGCAAGGGCTTCGGGCGCGGCGATGGGTTTGGCAATATCGGTGGAGGGCAGGCTGGCCTTGGTGGTGTCGATGTCTGTGGGTGCGGCAAAGGCAAGGCCGGCGAGCCCGATCAATCCAGCTATGGTAAAACTTTGGATAACTTTCCCAAACCCTCTATTCAAAGCAATTTCCTCCTGTCTCTATTTAACCAGAAAACGGTTAAGCAAGGTTTGACGAGATGCCGAAAACCCAATTATTTCCGTGATTTGAGGTATAAATCAGGCGGCAATTTTTTCCCCTAAAACCCTTCTTTTTCGGGGTTTTTGCGGTGCAAACCGGGGTGGGCCGGATTCCCGAAGTAGAATCAAAACCTTACTGCTGGCACGGGTTTTGCAGTTTTCCTTGCCGGGTGTGTATCCGGAAAAGGAGTTTCCATGTCCCGTTATTCAGGTTCAATTGGCGCACAAGTCAAGAGTGAATCTCTCGCCACAATTTCTTCGGCGGGCGAAAGCACATTAGATGAAGCCATTGCCCGCGCCAAAATTGGCGATGTGGACTCTGCCGCGTCGGTGCTGGATCAGGCGCAGAAGCTGATCGACGCCCAGCGCCGTCGCATTGCCTATCTTGAAAATCTGGCCATGGCCGATGAAGTCACCAGCCTGGTGAACCGCCGCGGCTTTATGGCCGCTCTGCAGCGTGAGCTAGCTTCTGCCAAGCGTGACCCCGGCGCTTATGGCCTGGTGCTGATGTTCGACCTCGATCGTTTCAAATCCGTGAATGATACCTATGGCCATGCGGCGGGGGATGCTTATCTTGCGGCATTCGGCGCGGCGCTGGCGGCTGAAGTGCGGCCTTCCGACATCGTCGCCCGCCTGAGTGGTGATGAGTTCGCCGTGATCCTTACCCGTGCCGCGCCCAAGCCCGGCATGGCCCGCGCCATGACGGTGGCCAAAAACCTGAATTCCAAAAGCATGAGCTGGCGCGACCGCAGCCTGCCCTTTTCCGCAAGCATGGGCGTGTCCTGCTTTACCGGGCGCGATATTGCCGAAGCGGTGATGGTCTCGGCCGATTTGAAGCTTTATGCCGATAAAAAGAAGCGGCAGAAGACTTTCGGCCAGAAGAACTAAACTCTTTTTACCGTTTCGGGCGCCCACCGCTCCATAAAGCGGAACAGGAACGGGTTCAGCCCGATTGACAGCAGCGCCGCCGCCAATATCACATCATACAGATGCGGCGACAGCATGCCCAGCTGCCGCGCCATGCCGGCGGTGATGAACGAGAATTCGCCAATCTGCGCCAGGCTCACGGCCACCAACACGCTGTTGCGTAGCGACTGCCGGAAAAACCGCATGATAACGAACGTGGCCAGTGAAATACCCACGGCCACCACGCTTAGCGCCATCAGTACCTGGACCGGGTTTTTAACAAGCACCGAAGGATCAAACAGCATGCCGACCGACACGAAAAATAGCACCGAGAAGGTGTCGCGCAGGGGCACCGATTGTTCGGCCGATTTATGGCCGATCTCGCTTTCATTCAGCACAAAGCCGGTAAGGAAAGCGCCCAGCGCGAAAGACGTTCCGAACAGGGTATAGGCCATATAGGCAAAGCCCAGCGCAATGGCCACCACCCCCAAAGACATCAACTCGCGCGACCTGGTTTTGGCGATGGTCACCAGCAGCCAGGGCAGAAGCCGCCGCCCGATCACGATCATCATCGTGGCAAAAGCCGCAATTTTTACCAGGGCGATGCTGAATTTATAGGCGATGTCGCCAAGGTTCGCTTCCTGGCCGCTGGCCAGAAGGGCGGCTAACACCGGCATCATCACGATGACGATCACGGTCATGATGTCTTCCACAATCAGCCATCCCACCGTGATTTTGCCCACATGGGTATCCAGCAGTTTTCGCTGTTCCAGGCTGCGCATGGCCACAATGGTGCTGGCGACCGACAGGGCAAAACCGAAGGCAATCCCTTCGGCCAGGGAAAAGCCGGCCATCTGGGCCAGGCCCGTGCCTAGCGCAATGCCAAACAGCATCTGAAGAATGGCGCCGGGGATGGCGACGCGGCGCACGCTAAGCAGGTCTTTCAGCGAAAAATGCATGCCCACGCTGAACATCAGCAGGATCACGCCGATTTCAGAAAATTCCGTGGCGATTTCCAGGTTGGCTGTCATGCCCGGGGTGTGCGGGCCGATCAATATTCCCGCCGCCAGGTAGCCCAGAATGCTGGGCAGTTTCAGCCGTTTGGCCACAAGGCCAAGCAGGCACGCGCCGATAATGCCGGCGACCGAAAAAATTAGCCGGAACCATCTAAAGGAGCGATATGGCTCGTTTCGCCAAGGAGGTGCGCCGCCAGCGCTTGCTGGTGGAGGGGTATTTTGAAATCAAGGTCAGCCGCACAACGGTGCAGCGCTATTTCACGCATATTCTGCGGGTGCTGAAGCTGAAGGCCTATGGCAAGCCCATTATCTTTTCGCCGGGCGGCGAAGGGAAGAAAGAAAACCAGGGCTATGACGCCTTTATTCCGCTGATCGATTCCGGCATTGCGCTGTATGTATGGTCGAACCGCAAGTTCTTCTCGGCGGTGATTTACACCTGCAAAAGCTTCAGCGCCAAAAAAGCCACGCAGGCCACCACAACGTTCTTCAAGTCGAAGAAGTTTATGGTGAAGGAATTTTAGCTAGGCCGGTTGCAGGCCGGGTAAGATCTGCATGGTTGCCCGGGTCACGCCAAGCTGTGGCGAGAATATCTGCTTTATTCTTGATTGAAGAAGGTATCGGTAAGATTGTGCCTTGCTTCTGACAATCCAGTTGGTTTTTAAATTTTTTAATTCGCCAAGAATCTGAGTGCCGGTGCCGTAAGCCGCGGCCAGGTCAAGCAGCTTTGTTACATCTTCTGCATGAGCCTCTACTTTTTTAGCATTCCATTGAAGAACCGCCCGGTAGCAAAGCATGCTTGCTGCAACGGCGAAGGCTCCAACAACGCCTGCCACGCCCACAGTGACTAAAGTCGCCCCGCCAAACGCAATCCCGCCTATGGAATAAGCGGTGCCGGCGCCAAAGACAGCTCCGCCCGCACCGCTCACTCTAATGACCGTATTGCTCAGATGGGCAATACGCTTGGGATAGGATGAGGAAAGGCTGGTTAAAGCTTTTTTATAGAAGGCGAGGGCAACGCCCCGGTCCCCGCCTTTTTTATAGGCTTCAATTTCACTGCCGACGCCTTCCTCAATCTTTCTGAGATCAAGGCCGTAGGTGAAAGGCGCAACTGGTTTTTCGCCGTCGACAAGCTCAAGGCCGCTTCCGGCATGCCGCAAACGGGTGCGGGTGATCTGCGCTGCTTCTTTGTCAATGGATTTAAGAAAGGTAGCCATCAATTTCTCCTTAGTATGAAGTTTGAGACTACCCCCTAAGGAATATTCTTGTAAACTAGGAAACAACCGTCTTCTTCACCGGCACATCCAGCTTGATATGCAGTTCTTTCAGCCGGTGGGCTTCCACGGTGTTAGGGGCCTGCATCATCAGGTCTTCGGCGCGCTGATTCAGCGGGAAGGTGATGACTTCGCGAATGTTGGGCTCATCCGCCAGCAGCATCACGATGCGGTCAATGCCGGGGGCCGAGCCGCCATGCGGCGGCGCGCCCAGCTTCATGGCCGACAACATGCCGCCAAAGCGGTTTTCCAGATCCTCGCGGCTGTGCCCGGCGATTTCGAACGCCTTATACATCACTTCGGGCAGGTGGTTACGGATCGCGCCGGAGGAAAGCTCCACCCCGTTGCAGACGATGTCGTATTGAAACGCCTTGATCTCCAGCGGGTCCATTTCGTTCAGCGCCTTCAGCCCGCCCTGCGGCATCGAGAAGGGGTTGTGGCTGAAATCAATTTTCTTCCGCTCTTCGTCATATTCGTACATCGGAAAATCGGTGATCCAGCACAGCTTGAATTCATCCTTTCCGATCAGATTCAGTTCCTGCGCGATTTTGGTGCGCGCCGCGCCGGCCATTTTCGCGGCGTTCAACGCCTTGTCGCAGACAAAGAACACGGCATCGCCGTCCTGAATTTTTGCTCGATGACAAAGATCAATGAGCGCTCGTGGAGCAAGAAACTTTGCGATTGGGCCTTTAGCATCAGATTGAATAGTTTCGATCTGTTTCTCACGTTCATCAGACCATTTGTCCAGTTCTTCAATGGGAGCGCTTACAGGTATTTCATAATAAT
>JACQAB010000111.1 GCA_016195205.1 Pseudomonadota bacterium | reverse complement strand
ATACTCCTTCCAATAGGCCTTGGCCTGTTCGATGTCTTTGCTTTGTATTCCTTTATCGCCGCCACAAAGTAGGACAATGATATTATTTCCCTGTTCTCCAAAATAAATCCTGTAGCCGGGGCCAAAAAACATTCGCAGTTCGTTCGCGCCTTCGCCCACAGGTTAGCAGTCTCCGTAATTACCCAGTTCCAGCCGTGCCACCCGTGCCAGGATGCGTTCCGTCCCACAACATCTCGCAAGCCGTCCAGCCATTCTGTAAAGGGTTCTTTTCCGTTTTCATTGGCATAGGCGATAACCTGCTTTGGCTGCGTGGGTTGAGTCACGTTTTATTCCTCAGAGTTTATCACTGCGAACCACGGTTCGCAACTCATTTCTGGTAATACAAGGCTTATCAGGCGCTTAGGAGGCATATCATGCCCCCTGGCTGGCGCTGGGCTTTTCCGGCCAGTTCAAGCTCAAGCAAAGCGGCCAAAACCGCCGAAGTTGGCAGGTTCAAATCGCGGATCACATCGTCCAGCCGCAAAGGCGAAGGTCCCAGTGTTTGCAACAGCTTATCGCGCGCGGTGGCCACGTCGTCTTCGCTGGCCGTTGCCGCCGCGCCATTCACCGGTGCCTGCGGTTCGGTAAAGCGGGAAATGCCAACGCCCTGTAATTCATTTAGGACATCCTGCGCGTTTTCAACCAGCGTGGCCCCCTGGCGCAGCAGGTTATTGCTTCCGGCGCTGCGCGGATCCAGCGGCGAGCCGGGCACGGCGAACACTTCGCGCCCCTGTTCCAGCGCCAGCCGCGCGGTGATCAGCGAGCCCGATTGCTGCACCGCCTCCACCACCGCCACGCCTTCCGATAGGCCCGAGATAATGCGGTTGCGCTTCGGGAACTGATGCGCCGATGGCGGCGTGCCGAACGGGCATTCGCTGATAATCACGCCCTGTTCGGCGATTTCTTCGTAAAGTTTCTTGTTCTCTTCCGGGTAAACGATGCTGATGCAACAGCCCAACACGGCAATGGTGCCGGTGGCGAGGCCGCCACGATGGGCAGCGGCGTCAATCCCGCGCGCCAGGCCGGAAACCACGGTAAACCCGGCCTGGCCGCAATCGCGCGCCAGCTTTTCGGCGAATTGGCGGCCATTCAACGAGGCGTTGCGTGAGCCTACCACTGCCAGCGCGCGGGTTTTTTTCAAAAGTTCGCGCCGGCCTAGCACGCTGATCACCGGTGGCGCGTCTTCCACGGCGGCCAGCAGGGGTGGATAGTCAGGCTCGCAGCGGGCGATCATGATGCCGCCCGCATCGTTCACGGCCTTGAGTTCTTTTTCGGCGGATTCACGCGTGGCCAGCTTGATGGGATTTTTCTGCCCGCCGCGTTTGGCAAGGCTGGGCAGGGCGTCGATGGCGTTGGCCGCGCTGCCAAAGCGTTCGATCAAGCGGTAAAAGGTAATCGGCCCCACATGCTCGCTGCGGAACAGGCGCAGCCAGTCAAGTTTCTCGTCAGTGTTCAGGGCGCGTTGCGCACTCATAGGTTCAGTCCAATTTTTGTAGTTTCAGTCCAATTTTTGTTTCGGTGCGGGCAAAGAGGCGCTTAATATTTTCACGGTGATTCCAGTATATCAGCGCCGCAAAGCCAAGAGTGGGCAGCAAAAGCTCGGGCCGGTTCATAAACCAGGCTAGCACCGGCGCGGCAATAAAAGCCGCCAGCGACGCCAGCGAGGAATAACGGAAAATCGCGGCGATGCTCATCCATACCACCATCATCGCCAGGCCCACCTTCCACGACAGCACCAGCATCACGCCCACGGCCGTGGCCACGCCCTTGCCGCCCTTGAATTTCAGCCATACCGGAAACACATGGCCCAGCACGGCAGAAAAACCCATGAGTGCCGGAAGGCTGGGGTCAATCGCCAGCAGGGTACCGATAAAGGCCGCCAGCGCGCCCTTGCCGCCATCCAGCACCAGCGTGAGCAAAGCCAGCGGTTTGTTCCCGGTGCGCAAAACATTCGTGGCGCCAATATTGCCCGACCCGGTTTTGCGGATGTCGCCGTATCCGGCCAGTTTGGTAAGGAGTAATCCGAAAGGAATGCTGCCCAGAAAATAAGCTCCGATGGAAAGTGCGCAGGTGCCCAGCAGGGCAAGGGAGAAAAACTTCGTGCCGGGAAGGGGGGAAGTGGGGGGCATGGGCTGATATTAAGCTATTTTTTTGGTCCACCGCACTTTGATTTTTGAGGCCGTGCGCTCGATCTGCGCCAGATCGTAATCCATTTGCATTTTCAGCCATACGACCGGGCTGCCGCCGAAGGCCTTTGATAGCCGGACTGCCATTTCCGGCGAGATACCGCTTTTGCAGTTAACAAGGTTGTTTAGGGCTTGTCGCGTGACGCCAAGGAGTTCGGCGCCTTTGGTTACGGAAAGCCGTAGCGGATCAAGGCAATCATGCCGGACGTGCAGGCCGGGATGCGGCGGGTTTTTCATGGGCATGGCACACTCCTTTAGTGATAATCGATAAAATCCACATCCCAGGCATCACCCCTTTCGAAGCGGAAATAATGCGCCAGTTACGGCTTATAACCACCGACCAAAATCCTTTACGGTTCCCAGTCATAGCGTGAAGCCCAAAACCGGGCACATTCATATCCTGCGGTGTGACCGAAGCGTTTAGACGCGCCAGCACGCGTTTCGTTTTATCGACAAGGTCTGGCCTTATCTTGCTGCAGTCGTCTTGCTCGAACAGTTTCTTAAGGCCACGATGCTTGACGTTTCTGATCATGATTGTATAGTGACAATTGTCACTTGTCAAGTATTATTTACGCGGCTTCCGCCTTGGCCTGATCAGTAAACACGCAGCGCCCATCCACCACTGTTTGCTTCACGCGGCCCATGACCGGGAAGCCGTCATAGGGCGTGTTCTTGGATTTCGAGCGCAGCTTGTCGGCCAGAATTTTCCACGGCGCTTCGGTATCAAAAATCACCAGATCGGCAGCGGCACCCTTGGCCAGGCGCCCGGCTTTCAGGCGCAGAATATCGGCCGGGCCGCTGGTTAGCCGCGCCAGCAAGTCAGGCAGCTTCATTTTGCCCTCATGCACCAGCGTCAAACTGAGCGGCAGCAGCGTTTCCAGCCCCACAATGCCAAAGGCCGCCTGCGGGAAGGGCAGACGCTTTCCATCCACGTCTTCCGGGGCGTGATTGCTGCTGATGGCATTGATGGTGCCGTCGGCCACGGCTTCGGCAATGGCCCTGCGGTTGGCGTCATCGCGCAGCGGCGGCATCATTTTCGTGAAGGTGCGGTAGTCGCCCACATCGTTTTCCGTGAGCGTAAAATATTGTGGGCAGGTGGAGCAGGT
>JACQAB010000110.1 GCA_016195205.1 Pseudomonadota bacterium | reverse complement strand
GCGGCGAAGGGGTCGTAGGTCAGCGCGCGCTTGGCGCCAAAGGCCGACAGCAGCGCCGATTGCAGCCCGATGCCGCCGCCGTAATCCAATATATCCAGCTGCGGCAGCCGGTCGTGGAAGGCCAGGTAAAGAATATTCGACAGCGCCCCGGCGCGGTAGCCGTTATAGGAACCATCGAGCCGCGGGTAATCTTTATTGTAAACGAAACCGGCGAATTGCTGGCCCGTCCATCCATCCATGAAGGTGGTGAACAGGAAACCGCAGCCGGTACAGCGGTAATAATCCAGCGTGATGCCCGAGGGGGTGAGGGGCTTGTCGTAATAGCCGTAATGCAACCGCACATTGGCGTGGAAATCGCAGGAGTCGAAAAAGCGCGTGGCCCGCCCGCAGATTTTGCACGGCGGCGGCGCATCGCGCGAAGATTGCTGGGAAACAAGCGAGGTCATGGAAGCATGCTAGAGGATTTTTTGACGCCGCCTAAAGAAGATTATTCATGAATCAGGAAAGAAGCGGCGGTGTCGCCCCAGCTGCGGCGGCCCAAGAGGCGCCAGCCGGGCGGCGCCTCGAATGCTTCCTGTTTGGCGGTTTCCACCACGGCCACGGCGTTTTCGGCGATAAAGCCGCCCTTGTGCAAATGCCGCAGGGCGTTTGCTGCCAGGTCTTTGCGGTAGGGCGGATCAAGGAAGATGAAGTTAAAGGCTTCACGCCGCCCGGTTTGCGGTTTGGAAAGGTCGCGCATTTCGAAGGCGCAGAATTTTTCAGCCTTCAGGCTTCCGGCATTTTCTTTGGCCAGCTTCAGCGCCGCGCTGCTTTCGTCAAGGAACAGGGCGAAGGCCGCGCCGCGCGACAGCGCCTCGAAGCCCAGCGCGCCCGAGCCGCAAAACGCATCCAGCACGCGCGCGCCGTCCAGCGGCGGAAAATCGCCATGTTCGAGGATGTTGAAAATCGCGCCGCGCACCTTGTCTGAAGTGGGCCGCAGGGTTTTATGCAATGCGCTGCGCTGCCCCGGTTCGCGATACAGGGGTTCCAGCAATCTTCCGCGCCATTTTCCGGCGATGATGCGCATGGCTTAGCCCTTGAAAAATTCCGGCAGCAATTTACGCAGGGCCGAGGCGGGGATTTCCTCGATGCCGCCCTGTTGCAAGCGGCCCAAGGCAAACGGCCCGAAACCCTGGCGAATCAGCCGGTTCACCTGATAGCCCAGGTGTTCCATGATCTTGCGGATCTCGCGGTTCTTGCCTTCTTTCAGGGCCAGTTCCAGCCACAGATTGGTGCTTTTGGCATGCTCCACTTTCACTTCGATGGGTTTATAGCGGATGCCGTCGATGGTGATGCCGTGGCGAAGGTCTTTCAGTTTCTTCTCATCCAGTTTGGCCTCGCGGTTGCCCAGATGAATGCGGATGCGGTAGCGGCGCGGAAGCTCCGAAGTTTCCAGATGCCGCGCCAGCCCGCCGTCGTTGGTGAACAGCAGTAATCCTTCGGAATTGAAATCCAGGCGTCCCACGCTAATCACGCGCGGCAGGTGCTTGGGCAGGCCGTCGAACACGGTGGGGCGGCCTTCAGGATCGCGCGCGGTGGTGAGCAGGCCGGGCGGCTTGTGATAGCGCCACATCCGCGCCGCTTCGGGTTTTTTCAGCTCCTTGCCGTCGACGCGCACGTGGCTTTTGCCGGTGACCAGAAAGGCCGGATGCGCCAGGGTTTGCCCGTCGACCTGCACGCGGCCGGCGAGGATCATTTTCTCGGCGTCGCGGCGTGAGGCCACCCCAGCACGGGCGAGGTATTTTGCTATCCGTTCGCCTTTAGAAGATTCGGAGGTTTGAAGGTGCGGAGGTTCGGCGTCAGGTTTTTTCTTGTTCGAACCCCCGAACCTTCGAACCCCCGAACCTTTCTTGTGATTTTCATCCATGCCCGGCATGATAACGGCAAATGACGCAGGAAAACAATTTCATGGCGATGGCGCTGGAAGAGGCCAAAGCCGCCGCCGCAAAGGGCGAAGTACCGGTCGGCGCCGTGCTGGTGGATGGCGCGGGAAAGGTGCTGGCGCGCGCGGGGAATCTGACCGAAACGCAAGGCGATCCAACGGCGCATGCCGAAATGCTGGTGCTGCGCGCGGCGGCGGTCAGGCAGGGCGCGCCGCGGCTTGAGAATTGCGATTTGTATGTGACGCTGGAACCCTGCGCGATGTGCGCCGCCGCCCTGTCTTTCGCGCGCATCCGCCGCCTTTATTACGGCGCCTATGATCCCAAGGGCGGGGCGGTGGATCACGGCCCGCGTTTCTTCAGCCAGCCCACCTGTCACCACCGGCCCGAGGTGTATGGCGGAATCATGGAAAGCGATTGCGGAAAAGTCCTGCAGGAATTCTTTAAGATGAAGAGATGATTGTTAGTTTTTAGTTTTTAGTGTTTAGTGGCTCATGCTAATCACTAAAAACTAATCACTAAAAACGAACCGTTTCTTATGTCCTTCGATTTCTCCGACTATCGCACCTTTCACGTGCTGGCGGCCTATGCGGCGGCGGCGCTGCTGGTGGGTGGGTTGGCGCTGTTCAGCCTGCGCGATTACCTGCGCGCCAAGCGGGGCAAATGATGCCGATCCAGCCCCGGCACCGGCGGCTTATTTTCATTGGCCTAACCGGCGCGGGGCTGGCCGTGGCGCTGGCCCTGGTGCTGATCGGCTTGCGCCAGAACGTCACCTATTTCTACACGCCGAGCCAGGTGGCCGAAAAAAGCGCGGCGCTGCTGGCCGGAAAAAAGTCTTTCCGTCTGGGCGGCATGGTGGAAAAGGGCAGTGTGCACCACGCCGGAAAGGATGGACTCGACCTTTCCTTCACCGTCACCGACTTCAACCGCACCCTGAAGGTACGCTATCATGGCCTGGCGCCCGACCTGTTCCGCGAGGGACAGGGCGTGGTGGCCGAGGGGCATCTGCAAGACGCAGGTCTTTTCGAAGCCACGTTGCTTTTGGCCAAGCATGATGAGAAATATATGCCGCCGGAGATAAAAAAAAGCTTGGGGGCTGGGGGGCGAGGGATTAAAAAAAATCCTTAAAACTTCTTAGCCCCCAAGCCCCCGAGTCGCCGAGCCCCCAACATGAAACGCAAACTCTTCACCTCTGCCGTCATATTTATCCCCGCCGCCCTGCTGCTCGGCTTTCTGGCGGTGGGCTTTTTCGCGTTGGGGCCCAAGCCGCCTGCCGCGCCGCCCGCGCCCAACGCCGCCCCGCCCCTGCGGTTGCCGCTTTTTTCCGGCGCACTGCAGGAAAAACTCTTCGATCTGCAGGAAATGCACGGGCAGAAGGTGCTGGTAAACTTTTTCGGTTCCTGGTGCGCACCTTGTGTGGAGGAATTGCCGGTGCTGCGGGCCATAGCGCTGCGGCACGCGCTGGGGATCATCGGCGTGGCCTATAACGACAAGCAAGAAGCCCTGCAGGATTTCTTTGACCGTTACGGCAATGTCTATTCCCGCGTGCTGGTCGACATCAATGGCCACAGCGTGATCGACTGGGGCGTGCGCGGCGTGCCGGAAAGTTTTCTGATCGACGAAGAGGGAAGGGTGGTGGCTCATTATGCCGGTCCGCTCACCCGGGCGATATGGCTGCGCGATTTTGCCAAGTTTTTCCCGCTCCTGCCGACACCATGAGGAATTTCTTATGAAAGATTTTCTTGAACAGAAAATCTTTTTTCCCCTCCCCCTGAGGGAGGGGATAAAGGGGTGGGGTAAGGGATTGCGGGTCAGCGTAAATGTTGGGAATTTGAGTAAGGTTACGCTCTACTCCACCCCCTACTCCTCCCTTCCGCCTCCGCTAAAGCTTCGGCGGACGGGTTACCCCAGACCCTCCGTAGCCTTGGCGAAGGAGGGCAAGGGGAGGGGAGTTATATTTTTCTTCCTTTTTCTTTTTTTTATAATTTGCGCATCTTCACTCCATGCCCTCGAGGCCGGGGAAAGCCTGGCCGATCCTAGGCTGGAGGCCCGGGCCATGGCGCTGGGCGCGGGGATCCGGTGCGTGGTGTGCGAGGGGGAGTCGATCAATGACTCGCCTGCCACTCTGGCCCGTGACATGCGCGGTATGGTGCGTGACAAGCTGAAGCAGGGATGGGAGGACGAGGCCGTGCTTTCCTACCTCCGCCAGCGTTATGGGGAGGCCATCCTGTTCCGCCCCCCCTTCCGGGCGGAAACTTTGCCCCTTTGGCTGGCTCCCTGGGCCGTTTTGGCCCTGGCTTTGCTGGGTTATGGAATCTATCTTTCCAAGGCGAAAATTAGGCTGCAGCGTTAACTTTGCCGGTTTTTATATGGAATCGGCTATTCTAAAGACAAAAAAGCTGGATTTTCATGGAATCGATGAGTTTTTTCTGTTAAAAAAGGCTGTATTTTTTAAAAAACCCGCTCCAGTCTCCAAAAATTATGTTCAACCCTCATTTTTGACCTGGTTACGGATCAAAATTAGTCACGAACTGTTCATTCTCGGCGTGAATGGCACCTCCTGCGGCAATTAACGCATTAAACCTTGCGTTCTGGAGATTTTAGCCTAAGGTGTGCCGCCTTACAAAACCGGGGATAAAACCTGCCTTAATCAGATGGCTTGGCGTTAAGCCATTGATTTAGAACATAATTCGGAGCGGCCTATGGCGGCAGCAAAAAAGAAACCCAAAACGGCAGCGAAGAAGCCCATGCCCAAAGCTAAAGCGCTCAAGAAACCCCTTCCTGTGGCGGCTAAGAAACCCGTGCTGGTGAAGCCCGGCTTCTTCAAACCCATGGTTCCCGCCAATCGCGAGCAAGCCATGCGCTCGGCCGCCAAGGTGGCCGAGGCCTTGGCCATCAAGAAAACCCCCATCACCGCCGAAGCCGTGAAGCGCGAGCCGATAGATCCCAAAGACGCCGCCCGTGCCATCCGCCAGATCAAGGCTCTGGCCTTCTCGTCCATGGCCACTTCTTCCGCGCCTACGCCGGTCACCACCTCGGTCAGCTCATCCTTCCCGCCCCGGGTGCAGGCCTTGTTGGACAAGGATGAGATCGTCAGTCTGATGTATTCCTATGCCCGCGGCATCGACCGCGCCGAAGAGAACCTGGTGCGCTCGGTGTTTCATCCCGACGCCACGGTGGATTTCGGCCCCGGCATTTTCCAGGGCGCGGTCGGCGACTTCGTGGCCTGGGCGCTGGATGTGCGCGGCGGCATGAAGGGCAGCCATCATATGATCGGCAATGTGCGCGTCGATCTGCGCGGCGACACGGCGCTGGCGGAAAGTTATTTCACGGCCTGGCACCGTTTGGACAAGCCCACGGGCAAGGAAGATTTCTTCCTCGCCGGGCGCTATCTGGATAAGCTGGAACGCCGCCCTGCGGGCTCGTCCGGCGTGTGGAAAATCTCGCACCGCAAGCAGGTGAAGGACTGGACGCGCACCATGCCGGTGGCCGAATTGTTCTATCACCTCAATCCCGACGCCTTGTGGGCGCATCACGGCAAGCAGGACCAGTCGTACCACATGGACAGTTTCCCCTCGGGCAAAAGCGCCAAGGCGCCGGCCTATCTGGGCCGCCGCTATGATGCGAAGAGCATGAAGGTTTAGGCTCTTCCCAGCCAGGCCCGCATTTTAACCGTCCATAAACGGCCGGTAGTTTCACGCTGCGGTTCGCTCATGGGCGTTGTTCCATGCACCGAAAAAACAGCCACCGTGCACCGAAAAAACAGCCACCGTATGAACGCATGGATCGCCAAGAAAGGCGTGGAGTCCACTTGAATGGCTCAATCGATGCAGGCCACTTTTTCGATAAACGATAAAAGCTTTTTTGTCAGCCGGGCCGGGCGACCAGACGTCATTGAGGTCAGAAACATAGGTGACGAGGTTTGTCACTAACCCATAGACCTGCAGCAATT
>JACQAB010000093.1 GCA_016195205.1 Pseudomonadota bacterium | reverse complement strand
GGCGCTGCTTTGCCCGCCCACCAGCTATGCCTCTGATTTCTTCAAAATCACCGAAGAGGCCTGGATCGAACAGGCCACGGCGCTAGCCAAAAACCTGGGGTTGCCGCCAAAACTGCGCCGCAAGGGCGATCCGGAAAATCTGGATCAGGCGCTGGATAAGGCCGCCTGCGTCATCACCTTCAATTCCGCGGTGGGCTGGCGGGCCCTGGCGAAGGGTATTCCTGCCTTCAGTGACCCTGCCCGTTCCACCGTGGGCAGCTGGCACGGCGCGGCGAAAAGCCTGGAAGACATCAAAAAACTTTCGCGGATCAGCCTGTTCCGCTTCATGCGCGCCAGCCAGATGTCTCTGCTGGAAATCCAGCAAGGGAAGATTTATGATCTTCTTTCTCGCTATGCGCCGGAAATAACGCCCCTTTCATTGGTAAAATAAGGCTGAATTTTCGATAAAAAACCGAAACGGTTTGTTCTATAATTTCCAGAATCATGAGCATGCTTTTTTCAGAAATGGACACCGCCGCCCCCACCCCCTACCGGGTGCTGGCGCGCAAATACCGCCCCACCACTTTTGACGATCTGATCGGGCAAGAGGCGGTGGTCACCATCCTTACCAACGCTATTCTCAGCGGGCGCATCGCCCAGGCCTATATGCTGACCGGCGTGCGCGGCATCGGCAAAACCACCACGGCGCGCATCATCGCCCGCGCGTTGAACTGCATCGGCCCCGACGGCAAGGGCGGCCCCACGCCCAAGCCCTGCGGCACCTGCCCCAACTGTGTGGCGATCGGCGAAGACCGCCATGTCGATGTGCTGGAAATGGACGCCGCCAGCCGCACCGGCGTGGACGACATCCGCGAAATCATCGAGGGCGTGCGCTATGGGCCCACCAGCGCGCGCTATAAAATCTACATCATCGACGAAGTGCACATGCTGTCCAAAAACGCCTTCAACGCGCTTTTGAAAACGCTGGAAGAGCCGCCGCCCCATACCAAATTCATCTTCGCCACCACCGAAGTGCGCAAAGTGCCGGTCACGGTGCTGTCGCGCTGCCAGCGCTTTGACCTGCGCCGGGTCGATACCGCCACGCTCATCGCCCATTTCCGCAATGTGGTGAATTGGGAAAAATCACAGGCCGAAGACGAAGCCCTGGCCCTTATCGCCCGCGCCGCCGATGGATCGGTGCGCGACGGCTTAAGTTTGCTGGATCAGGCGCTGGTGCGCGGCGAAGGCGCGGTGAAAACCGATGAAATCCGCGCCATGCTGGGCCTGGCCGACCGCGCGCGGCTGATGGCGCTGTTCGAAGCTTTGCATCAGGGCGAGCCCGCCACGGCGCTGGATATCGCCACCGAACTTCACGGGTTGGGCGCCGACCCTTTGGTGGTACTGCATGACTTGGCCGACATCACCCACAGCCTGTCGCGCCTGAAAGCCGCGCCCGAGTTGATGAACGGCAACGAAGTCCCCGAGATGGAACGCGGCCTTGCCAAAAAATTCGGCGACCGGCTGGGCACTTCGGGCCTGGCGCGCAGCTGGCAGATGCTGCTGAAAGGCATGCAGGAAATCCCCTATGCGCCCGACGCGCATAAGGCGCTGGAAATGGTGCTGATCCGCCTGGCCTATGCCGCCAACCTGCCCAGCCCGGCCGATCTGGTGAAAAAAATTCAGGAAAGCGGCGGCGTTCCTGCCCTCGCCCCTTCAGGCAGTGGCAACGGCGCCAGCACCGGCACGCGCGGCATGGTTCAGGGCAACACGGCTTTATCGCTGGCCGCGGCCACGCCGCAACCGCAAGCCTCGCCCCGCCGCGAGGAAACCGTGGCCCTCGCCCGCATGCCTGAAACTTTCATGGGCGTGGTGGCGCTGTTCGAAGAAAAGCGCGAAATGGCCTTGCGCAACCATCTGTACCACCACGTGCATCTGGTGAATTACCAGCCCGGATTGTTGGAGCTGCGCGTGGATGAAAAAGTTCCCGCCCAGTTTTCCTCCGATGTGATGAAACACCTGCAGGCCTGGACCGGCAAACGCTGGGTGGTCAGCCTGTCGCAGGACGAAGGCGCGGCCACTTTGGCGCAGCAGGAAAATGTTCAGAAAAAAACCCGCTGGCAGAATGCCGAGGCGCATCCCGTCGTGCTGGCGGCGCTGAAACAATTCCCCGGCGCCAGGCTGGTGGAAGTGCACCATAAGCCCAGCGCCGAGGCTGCGCCGGAAATCCCCGCCGTCGAAGCGGTGGAAAGCTTTGACGAAGAACCGAGGAACGAATGAAAAATCTCAGCGAGATGATGCAGAAGGCGCAAGACGTGCAGCGCCTCCTGGGCGAGATGCAGGCCGCCCTGTCGCAGGCCGAATTGCAGGGCCAGTCGGGCGGCGGCATGGTGCAAGTCACGCTGTCGGGCCGGGGCGAGGCACGCAAAATCCAGATCGATCCCAAGGTGATTAACCCCAGCGAGGCCGCCATGCTGGAAGATTTGATCATCGCCGCCTATAACGACGCCCGCGCCAAGGTCGAGGCGCATGTGGAATCCAAAACCCAAGAAATCATGGGCGGCATGATGCTGCCGCCGGGAATAAAGCTGCCTTTTTAGAGGTGAGAGATGAGAGGCTAGAGGCGAGTCATATTTCCTGCTCGCCTCTCGTCTCTCGCCCCTGTGAGTTCTCATGAACTTCAACGACAATAACCCTCTGCAACGCCTCATTGCCCTGCTGGCCAAGCTGCCGGGGCTGGGCCCGCGTTCGGCGCGGCGCGTGGTGCTAAGCCTGATGAAAAAGCCGGAGGCCACGCTGCGCCCGCTGGCGCACGCGCTGATCGAGGTGGCCGACAACATGAAAAGCTGCGCCGCCTGCGGCAACCTTGATACGCAGGACCCCTGCCATATCTGCGACGATGCGCGGCGCGACCGTTCCATGATCTGCGTCATTGAAGACGTCGGCGATTTGTGGGCCATGGAGCGCAGCGGCATTTACCGCGGGCTGTACCATGTGCTGGGCGGCACGCTTTCGGCGCTGGACGGCGTGGGGCCCGACCAGCTGCGCATTGCCTCCCTGGTGCGGCGGATTGCGGAAAGCAAGCAGACCACCCCGGTGCACGAGGTGATTTTAGCCCTGAATGCCACCTTGGAAGGCCAGACCACCGCCCATTACGTGGCTGAACAGATAGGCTCTTCAGGCATCTCCATTACGCGCCTGGCGCATGGGCTGCCGGTGGGCGGGGAGTTGGACTACCTGGATGATGGCACCCTTACGGCGGCCTTCACGGCCCGGCAAAAGGCCAGCTAAAACCCCTAAAAACCCCCTGTTAATCCTTGTTTTACGGGATAAATAGCTTTAAAAGCTGAAATTACAGAGGATTTTATGCACATTTTTGGCCATTCAAAGCTTATTAAGCATTCGGACGGCAAAATGGGCCCCGCTCGCCTCACTTTTAGGGGCGTAATCGATGGATAAAAACGTGCCCCAAGCAGCCGCGCGCCAGATAAGTGAAGTTCACCACGGAAGTCACAACCCCATCGAGGGGGTGCCAATTTCGATCGTTGTTAACGCTCGTGGCCGCATGTGCATGCTTCACAGCAAGCCTTTTGGCGCCACGCCGGTATGGATTAAGTACCTGACAAACAAGAGGAAAGTAAAAATCGTCTTCGATAACGGCGTAGAATGTGTTATTGATTATCTCATGGACGATAAGCTCCATAAATTGCTGTTAAATGTGACGAAACTATTTTTGATCCGTATGGAAAACGGGATGCCTGTGGAAGGCTACGACACCAATTTGATTAAGGAATAAACAAATGACCGCAACAGCACGCGCACTGACTCAAGAACAAATGCTCGGAGCAATTGGCAGAACCTATGAAGAAGGCTCTGTGACAGCCCGTGCCATTAGTGGTGACCTTGTGGAAGGCTCGCGCGCCATTATGAATGCCGGCGAAGCGGTTGGTGCTTATCAGACACCCGCCCTACGTCCTCATGTGGATCTTGTGGCGGATGCCAAGGTTTTACCTGCACGGCAGCCTCAGCATGACCGTGGCGCTCCAAAAATGGTTTAGAGTTTAAAAGAAGCAACCAAAAGCCGCCTTCGGGCGGCTTTTTTATTGCCATGTCATGCCAGCGAAGGCTGGCATCCATGGCAAGACCTATTCACATGGAAAGGTGGTTGCCATGGATCCCAGCACGCGCTCCGCCGGATCAAGTCCGGGGTCGCTTGGCTGGGATGACAATTCACATTTCCACCTTCGGCAACTCCACATGGAAGCACGCGCCGCGCGCCGCGCCGGCGGGGGAATAAATATTCTCCACCCACAGCCTTCCCTGATGCGCCTGCACGATCTGCCGTGCGATGCTTAGGCCCAGCCCCGAATGCTGGCCGAATTTTTCGCCCGAGGGGCGCTCGCTGTAAAAGCGCTCGAAAATCGCTTCCTTCTTGTTTTCGGGAATGCCGGGCCCCTGGTCGGAAATGGTGATGTGCACCCGGCCGTTTTCCACGCGCGCGGCCAGGCGCACCTGGCCATCCAGCGGGGTGAAAGAAAGCGCGTTGTCGATCAGGTTGCGGAACACCTGCCCCAGCCGGCTTTCCACGCCCAGAAGCATCACATTGGGCACCGCGCCCTCCAGCATCACCGGGGCGTGCGGGGCGGAACCGGCATCGTGGCTTTCGTAAAGCTCGGCCACGGTAGACAAAAGCTCCTGCAAACGGATGCGGTTGGCGGGGGTACGTGACAATTCGCCCTCCAGGCGCGAGGCCTGGGAAATATCGCTGATCAGCCGGTCCAGCCGCCGCACATCGTCGGCCATCACGCGCAGAAGCTGTTTCTGCCGCTCCGGATCACTGATGCGCAAGGCCGTTTCCACCGCGCTGTGCATGGAGGTAAGCGGGTTCTTGATTTCATGCGCCACGTCGGCGGCGAAGCTTTCAATGGAATGCAACCGCTGGCCCAGGGCCTGCACCATGGCGCGCAGCGCCGTGGACAAATCGCCGATTTCATCGCCGCGCTTGGAAAAATCAGGAATAGGCACTTTCCAGGCCGGGCTGCCCATCTTTTCAGTATCCAGCATCTTGGCCGCCTGCGCCAGCGCGCGCAGCGGCTGGGCCAGGGTGCGCGCCAGGTAAGACGACAGCAGGATGGTTAGAACCAGGGTCAGCAGGAACAGCTGCAGGATATCCATGTTCACGTCATTCACGGTGGCGGCGATTTTGTCGCCCGATTTGGTCATCAGCACCGCGCCCAGCACGCTTTTATAGCGCTGGATGGGCACCGCCATGCCCAGCAGCAACCGCCCGTTCGGCAGCAGCCATACCTGCCCCGCCGCATCGCCATCCAGCGCCTTTTCCACGACCGGATAGTCCTGCGACGAAGGGTCGGGATTTTCCTGATAGGGTGGATAAGCCTGCGTGAAAGAACGCGCGCGCCACCATCTTAAAAAATCCTGCCAGATTTTGCGCAGGGCCGAAAAACGGTCGAGCGGAGGAAGCTCTTCCCGCTGAATGCTGCTGCGCCGGCCGGGCAGCGAAAGACTGTCGCTGATCTGGCTGCCGCGGATGTCGAACAGGCGGGTGCGCATCGCCGCGCGCGGCTGGTCGGCTGTTTCGGCCAGGCGCCGCGCCATTTTCTGGGCCAGCTCGGGAGAAAGAAGGTCGCGCTCGTCTTCACTGAGGATCACCGCGCCCTCGCCCAGGGCGGCGGCGAACTGGTGCGCTTCCTTACGCATGGAATCCAGCTCGTTGCGGATCAAGGTGTCCTGATAGCCGCTGAAATAAAGGATGCTGATTAAAAGAAGCGCCAGCGGCAGGCTGTTTACCGCCAGAATACGCGCGGTCAGCGGGGAAAGGCGTTGCCACCTTTTCCACTGCCGGAAAAGCCAGGGTCGTAAGGCTAGGGCCACGGAAAACCGCTAAGAGAAGTTGTTCTTAGTGAATTGAAGATAATTTTGGCGGAAAGACAATTTGAATCTCCCCTCCCCTTGAGGGAGGGGTTAGGGGTGGGGTGGAGCGTGACATGGCTCAAAATCTTACCATTTACGCTGAATGGCGACCTTTTGACCCCACCCCTTTAATCCCCTCCCTCAAGGGGAGGGGAAATTTTTATTCCTTATACCGATAGCCAATGCCATACAGCGTTTCAATCTGCGAGAAATCAGGATCGGTTTCCTTGAATTTCTTGCGCAGGCGCTTGATATGGCTGTCGATGGTGCGGTCGTCCACGTAAATGGACTCGCCATAGGCGGAATCCATCAGCTGATCACGGTTCTTCACGTGACCGGGACGCTGCGCCAGCGCCTTGACCAGCAGGAACTCGGTCACCGTCAGATTCACTTCCTTGCCCTTCCAGGTGCAGCTGTGGCGGGCGCTGTCCAGCACCAGCTCGCCGCGCACCAGAGTCTGGCCACCTTCTTCTTCCTCGCTGCTGTTGGCCGCATCGTTGCGGCGAAGCAGGGCGCGAATGCGTTCCACCAGCAGGCGCTGGGAAAAGGGTTTGCGGATATAGTCATCGGCGCCCATGCGCAAGCCCATCAACTCATCCACTTCCTCGTCCTTCGAGGTCAGGAAAATTACCGGCATCGAGGTGTTCTGGCGCAGCTTGGCCAGCAACTCCATGCCGTTCAGGCGCGGCATTTTGATATCCAGAACCGCCAGATCCACCGGCTTTTGCGAAAGGCCGCGCAAGGCTTCGTCGCCGTCGTTATAGGTGCGGACGTCGAATCCCTCGGCCTCTAGCGCCATGGAGACGGAGGTAAGGATGTTCCGGTCGTCGTCAACTAGGGCAATGGTTTGGCGCATTTTGTTCCTCGTCATCGAAGATTTAGTGGGGTCAGGGTTTAGAATCTAGGCCTTCCCCCCATCATACTCCAGAAAAAGGCCAGTCTGTGCCCAAACTGAGGCAATATTTTGAGTCAAATTTTATCGTATGTTTCGAACTCGTTAAAGCAAAACATGGATAATAACGGCTGTAAGGTATTAAGGATTTAAAGCCAGTTATTCATGCGTTTTTATGGTTTTTTTATACTCGGTTTCGTCCTCGCGACGTGTGCGTCTTCCCCGGCTGAGGCTTCTCGCCAGATCGTTCCACCGTCTTTTGTCGCGCCTTTAATGGCCTGGGTCGAGGCCCATACCAACGTGCGCGTCGCTTACCTGCCGCGGGTGATTTCCAGCCGCGAGGCGATGGTGGAAAAAATCGGCGATCCGCAGCGCCAATCGGCCCTGGCGCGCGCGCTTTACGTGCCGGGCGAGGTGGTGATCGACGACCAGTTCTGGGACCCCACCGATACGCGCACCATCAGCTTCCTGGTGCATGAACTGGTGCACCACGCCCAGCAATATCGCGGCGTCGCCTATGCCTGCAATAACACCAAGGAATGGGAAGCCTATCGCCTGCAAAATTTGTGGCTGGCGGAACGCGGCCTGCCGCCGGTGGTGGACGATTCCTGGATCGCGCAAATGGCCCGCTGCGATTCCTCGCCGTTCTTTGGCAGCTAAATCTAACAAAAAGAAATGTCATGCCAGCGCATGTCCGCCTACGCTAAGAAGCTTCGGCGGACGCGTTCGCCCAGACCCGCCGTAGCCTCTTGGCGAAGGGGGGCTGGCATCCATGGCAACCGCTTCTCCACTCGAAAGGTCTTTGCCATGGACTCCAGCATTCGCTGGGGTGACTCTTCTAGGTGGTAAGAAACCGCTGGTCGGCGTCCTGCAACACAAGGCAGGTCAGCCGCCCGGTGGCATAGGCCCCGGTGTCGATGCCGATGCGATTGCTGCGGATTTCCGGATTCATGCGGATGCTGTGGCCATGCACCACGGTGAAGCCGAAATCCTTCATGCTGGAAAGGAACGGCTCGCGGATCCACATGTAATG
This sequence comes from Pseudomonadota bacterium, assembly GCA_016195205.1. Lineage (GTDB taxonomy): Bacteria > Pseudomonadota > Alphaproteobacteria > UBA9219 > RGZA01 > JACQAB01. Next base: position 4,705 of record JACQAB010000093.1, on the reverse strand, counting down.
ATGCGGGGTTTGGGATTCCAGCGGAATGTCGGGATGAATCCCGGCATGCACAAAGAAATAATCGCCATAGCGCGCGGTATAGCCCAGGTTTTCCAGGAAGGTGCGGTGCTCCTTGGGCATGATGTCGTTCAGGCGGCGCTGCAGATGGAAAATCTCGTCGAAATCCTGGGTGGCGTTGGGAATGGCGATGCCATAGCTGCGCAGGGTTTGCAGCCCGCCGTAATGGAACCAGCCGGGGGCCACGCTGTGATCCTGGAAAAAACGCAGCAAAATGTCTTCATGGTTGCCGCGCAGGGTAAGCACGCGCAACCGGCCGCGATAGCGGGTAAGAATGTCCAGCACCTCGCGCGAATTGGGGCCGCGGTCCACGTAATCGCCGATGAAAATCACCAGGCTTTCGCCCTGATAACCCAGATGATCGGCCTCGATCATGCGCAGCATCTTTTCCAGAAGGTCGGCGCGGCCATGCACGTCGCCAATGGCGTAAACGCGCAGATTGGGCGGCAGGCGGGGAGAAGATTCAGGAGGCAGGCTCACGGCGGGGGGATGGTTCCTTTACCCTGTTCAGGATGCGCGGAAGGCGTTAAATATAGTTGAAGTATGGACAAAAATTCCACCCCTCCGCCCGACTATGTTCAGGGCTTTTATCTGCGCCGCAGCGGCATTCGCGGGCGTTTGGTGCGGCTTGGGCCGGCGCTGGATGCCATTATCCGCCGTCATCATTATCCGGAGACTGTGGCTTCGTTGCTTGGCGAGACGCTGGCTTTGGCCGCCGCCCTGGCCGCCTCGATCAAATACGACGGGGTCTTCACCCTGCAAACCAAGGGCGACGGGCCGGTGGATATTCTGGTCGCCGACATGGCCAGCGACGGGGCGATGCGCGGCTATGCGCAATTCAATGCCGAGAGGCTTCAGCACGCCGGAGTGAAAAGCGCGCTGCTGCTGGGCAAGGGGCATTTGGCCTTCACCGTGGATTCCGGCACCCAGGCCGAGCGCACCCAAGGCATTGTGGAACTCATCGGCCGCACCATGGCCGAAGTCGTGAAAACCTATTTCCGCCAGTCGGAACAGATTGACAGCGAAGTCTATGTGCAGGCCGCGCCGGATACGGAAGGCCACTGGCAGGCCGGTGCGGTGATTTTGCAGCGCATGCCCGAAGGCGGCGGCTATGCCGCCAACAACAACACCCCCGGTGGCGCGCCCGCCAATGAAGAACGCGCCGAAGACTGGAGCCGGGCGGGCATTCTGCTCAGCACGCTAAGCACGAAGGAATTGTTCGATCCGGCCCTGCCGGGGGAAATTCTGCTGCACCGATTATTTCACGAGGAAGACCTGGAAACCGGCACCCGGCTGGAACTGCGCGACCAGTGCCGTTGCTCGCGGAGCCGGGTGGCAATGGTTTTAAGCACCATCCCGCCGACGGAAATGAAAGACCTGATGATCGGCGGCAAGGTGCAGGTGAAATGTGAATTCTGCTCCACCGCCTATGAATTCGACGCCGAACAGCTGAAGCAGCTGGAACCCGGGCCGGGAGTGCGGTCTTAATTAACGCACGAAAAATGGCGTTAACCACAACTTGATATTGCTGAAATTATTACCGTGCTTTAGCCATAGCCTATGGCCAAAAAATCACTGCAAGACATGCGCGCGGAAATGCGCGAACTGGAATCCAAGGCTCGCGTGGAAACGGCCAACCTTTCGCATCTTTCCATCAAGCTGTATCTGGACGCGGCCCTGCTTGCCCATAAGATTATAAAGACGCGCCGGCCCGCAGACGACCCCACCCGCGAGATTGACCCGCTTCATTTCGTCGCGGAAGCCTGGCAGATTCTGGAAACCTTTCTGGCGAGCGATCCCGGCTATATCCGCAAAAACCAGAAAGACCTTTTCCCCCTGCTGATGGCCATGCGTCAAGCCGATCCGAACCTTTACGGCGAATATGCGCTGTGGCGCATCCTGGGCAATTTCACCGTGGCGGTTCTGGACGACGTCGAGCGCACCACGCAGCGCGTCGCCTATCTTGAATTTCTGCGCGACGAGATAGAGCCCGTCCTGTTCCGGGAAACCTTCAAGGCCCGCGACCGCCTGCAGCCGAAAAGAATGGAATTCATGGAAGACCTGTGGAACACCTGCGTGCTGTGCCTGTATGAGCTGGCCCGGGGTGAGGGCAACCGCTTGGTGAACAACCGGCTTAGAAAGCTGGAAGTCAATCCGGTAAGGCATCGCGATGAAATTCATCTTCTGATGTCCATGAAGGAAAGATTTACGGTGCGCGAGGAAGAAATCCGGCAAATGAAGGTCACGCGAACCATGCAATCGGGTGACCAGGCGGCGATTGAATTGTTTCAGCGGGCGCAGGGCACCGAAATCCGTCCCCTGCCATCCGCGGAACCTGCGGTTGCGCCAGAAGCGCCGCAACGGCCGCATTTCACAGCGGGAACAGCTGGGAGCAAAGGCTTGCGCCATCCCAAGGCGATGGAAGCCCTGCTTAAAAAATACAACCCCGGCAGCAAGCCGAATTAAAAAGACGCGATTTGCGAAGGGTGGCTTGCCAGGCGTAGCGGCGGATAAAAGCCCGTCTCGCCCTTCCGCCTACGCTAAAGCTTCGGCGGACAAGTCGGGCTTGGCTGGCTTGCCACCCGTAGCTCGCGAAGCGAGCGAAGGGTGGTGCGCCCGGCGGGATTCGAACCCACGACCTCAGGTTTAGGAAACAGAATGCAAAAATCCTAACAAGTCTTATTGTCTCCCATACTGGCCTCAATTCTTCAATTTGGGAGGCCGAGAACGGAGATTTAATCCTAGCCTCTCCCACCCAATCCCATCCAGCCACCTTACTATGACTTTACTCGCGGGGCCGATTTTTAAAAGTTAAGGTGATAGTAGGCGGAAAAGCGCGTGTGTTTCCGGGGTCACCGGAACCCATAGAAATAAAAGCCAGCCGCGGAAGCGGCAAAAATCGGGTAGTTTTGGTTAAGACGCGATATGAAAGTATTGCATGAACTGGCAGCCAAATTATATAGTTCCGGCCGTATTTGAAATATTAAAAAATTTCTTCAGGAGTCCGTTATGGCAGGTAACGCCGTTGATAAGGCAGCGATAGAGATTACAAGTAAGGGTTTTACCAAAGTGGGTACCCTGGTGATCGGCGCGGGTCTCGTCGGCCTGGTAACGGCCGTTCCTTTCGCTCAAAGAAATTCAAAGGTTGATAAGTCAACGGTTGTCGTGGAGCAGGGCGCCCACGGTACGTATAGGGCGCAGACCCCATCGCAAGGAAGCATAAGGGGCAGCCGTGTTGCCCAACAGACACCGGAACTTACCCGAGACATACGAGCAACTTCGGATTTTATCGATTATCTGGAAGCCAAGCACGGGCTGCCGATTTCAAAACGCGCCACGGATAAAACGCCCTATCTCATGCTTGTTAAAGACCCCACACACCTGGCAGAAATGCTTGCCGACCTGAGGCAAAAAGGTTCTCCCCACCGGGTTTACACTCTTGAAGAAGCGGCGCGGGAATTCGGGCTAAATTTTCCCAGCGGATATGCCGGCGTCGTCAATACCCTGGAATCCAGAGTGCTGAATATCGATAATTATATAGAAGCTATGGGCAGAGAACTGAAAGATAACCGTGGCAGCATTAGATATGAGGCCACCATAGCAAAGTATGGAAAGCTTGCGGGAGGCCCGCATCTTATCGAACTTAGTGATGGCTCGCGATATGCGGCCGATGATCTTGTGGTGGCTACCGGAACCGGCATCAATCGGACTCTTCGCACCTTGTATAAACTGCATGCCAACGCCCACCACAGCACCAGCTATTGGGTGTCTTCAAAAAGGGGCTTCGGGATAGACTGGGAGTTGTTCGCTAGGGAGCGAGACGTCCCTACCCGATTCCTGAATAAGAAGCGCGCCCGTATTCGCCAAAGAACGATTCATATCCTCTTCAAAGACCCGAAAATCGTTCCCCGGACTGTTTATAATCTGGATATTGATCATGAATTTAAGCTGGACGATGGAACGACGGAACAACTCACGGGACATTTGGGATTTTATATGTTTCCCGAAGAATTTCGGGATAGAAATGGCAAAATGCGGATGGGGTTGAAGGTAGGTTATGACCCCATGAAGTGCACTTCCAGGAATCCTCACGTCTTAAAGAGACAAGAAGAACTGATGCTGGATCACATAAGCGAACTCTATGGGGTAGATAGAAACGGCATAGAGATAATGGAGAGGCACGATTGCGCATATCCTATCGACGTGATTGGCCATCCATGCATGGGTAGATCCTTATTTCATAAAATAATCATTGCAGCTCATTTTATCGGCTATGGGGCTATGGCGGCTTACGGAGCCGCCGTGCGAATGCTGAATGGTGGAATGGAGCCGGACAGCCCTTATCAGCCGGACATCAAACCTACACTTCTTAATACAGCCGTGTTCAACTCCTATGAACATGGACATTCCGTAGACGGCAAGGGAGGGCCTATGGGTCGTGTATTGCCCACTCCCCCATCAGCCGGATTGCGTTATGCAATATGCTTTAAGAAAAATGACGTTTAACCTGGTGCGCCCGGCGGGATTTGAACCCACGACCTCAGGTTTAGGAACGGCGAATTTCTACTGTCTTTCAATTACTTCGAATTGCACTTGCCTACACGCTTTCAAACACTTTGACAACGGCGGGACGCGGGTTCCTAAAAAT
>JACQAB010000086.1 GCA_016195205.1 Pseudomonadota bacterium | reverse complement strand
TCGGAATTTTCATTGCGATGATCGGCAGCAATAATCTCGGGCAGAGGTTCGGTGCTGGCAATAAGATCAGCCTTACGCACACACAGGGCATGATTCTCAAAATCGGCTGGCGCCATGCCTGCAAGCTCATCCTTGCAAAAAGCCATGAATTCTTTTACCGACATTTCACGTTTCTTGAATTTACTGAGTTTATCGTTGGAGCCTATATAAGCTTCTGTAAAAAATTTTCTGACTCCAATATCAAATAAAAACTTCATCATTTTTTTGGTGTAAAATGAAAAAGCAATTTCAGCTTCGCCATGTCTTCCATCTCCAAAACAAAAAGTATCATAGAAAGGCGCAAGGGCTTTCAGAAGTTGACGTTGTTCTTCTGAAAACGTCGCGGCAAGGTCTTGGTCCAACTGTCGCTTGTTCGCAGGCCATTTTGCTGAAGCGCAATAATAGTCTTTTGCCTTATGGCCAAGAGCACCCAGCGTATATAACCCGGCTAAGGCCCCGGAAGCGATGAGCCATCTTCGACTAATCATTTAACTATGCCTTGTTGGAATATCTTGCAATGTTATACAAGTGAGCCGTTTCTCATGCAAGCTCAATCCACCCCATGAAGCTTTTAATCATCTCCGACGCTTGGCACCCGCAGCTGAACGGGGTGGTGCGCACGCTGGAATTCACCATCCGTGAATTGCAGGCCATGGGGCACGAGGTGGAAATCACCGGCCCGGAAAAAAGCCTGTTCACCTTTCCCATGCCCACCTATCCGGAAATCAAGCTGGAATTCTTTGCCGGTAGGCGGCTAAAAAAAATCCTCGACCGCTTCCAGCCCGACTACATCCACATTTCCACCGAGGGCCCGCTGGGCTATGCCATGCGCAGCTTGTGCCTGCGCCACCGGCGGCCCTTCTCCACCGCCTATCACACCTGCTTTCCGGAATATGTGGAGCAGCGTTCGCCTTTTCCGCTGCGCAACACCACCAAGCTGATTACCTACCAGATCATGAAATGGTTTCACGCCCCGTCGGGCTGCGTGATGGTGGCCACGCCGACCCTTGAATCCCTGCTGCGCAAGCGGCGCATCAAGCGCCTGAAACGCTGGTCACGCGGGGTGGATGTGGGCCTGTTCCACCCACGTGCGTGCGAGCGGTTGCGGGAACCGCAGAGCGAGCCGCAAAAAAATAAAAGTGAAAATTGTCCCGCTTATGAAGGCCTGGCGCGGCCTCTTTCTCTTCATGTGGGCCGCGTGGCGGTGGAAAAGAATCTGGAAGCCTTCCTGGCCCTCGACCTGCCCGGCACCAAGGTCATCATCGGCGACGGGCCGGACATGGAATCCCTCAAAAAGAAATATCCCGGCATTCGCTTCCTGGGCCGCAAGACCGGCGAAGATCTGGCCCGGCATTACGCCGGCGCGGATGTTTTCGTGTTCCCCTCGAAAACCGACACCTTCGGCCTAGTGATTCTAGAAGCACTTGCCAGCGGCCTTCCCATCGCCGCCTATCCCGTGCAGGGCCCGCGCGACATCCTGGCCATGCCCGAAGCGCGGCGCGTTTCCGTGCTGGATGACGATCTGCGTACCGCCGTGCTGGGCGCGCTGGCGTTGAAAGCCGATCCGCAAACCTGCCACGACTTCGCCGCCACCCATTATTCCTGGGGCGCCTGCACCCGCCAGTTCATCGACAATCTGCAGGCCACCACGCCCTTCGCCTTGCGGCGGCTGGGACGTTTTTCGGTGGCGCTGGATTTTCTGCAGATGCTGTGGCGGCGCATCCGCACCCTGCCGAAATTTTATCCCAACATCTACCGCACCTTCAGCATGGTGCTGGAGCCGCTGCTGCCGATTTACCTGAACCACCGCGCCCGGCACGGCAAGGAAGACCCCGAACGGCTGCCGGAACGCTTCGGTCATGCCTCGGTCAAGCGCCCCCTGGGCAAGCTGATCTGGTGCCATGGCGCATCCGTGGGCGAGGGGCTTTCCCTGCTGCCGCTGCTGGAGCGTCTGGAAGCACACCCGGCGCGGCCTTCTATTTTACTCACCACCGGCACACGCTCTTCCGCCGAGGTTTTGAAAAAACGCCTGCCCCCGAACATCATCCACCAATACGTGCCGGTCGACACGCTGCCCGCCACCGAACGCTTCATGGCCTATTGGCGTCCGGATTTCGCCATCGTCACCGAATCCGAGTTGTGGCCGAATTTGATCGGCAAACTGCGCCGCCATGCGGTTTCGGCGGCGCTGGTCAACGCGCGGATGAGCGCGGAATCCGCCCAACGCTGGGAGAATTTCGCCGGATTGTGGATCGCCGCGCTGCTGCGCGTGTTCAACCTGGTGCTGGCGCAGACCGAGGCCGACGCCGTGCGGCTGCGCACCCTGGGCGCCTATGGCGCGAAAAGCGTGGGCAATCTTAAAGCCACCGCCGCGCCCCTGCCGGTGAATGAAGCCAACCTTGCCGCCTTCAAGGAAAGCCTTGGCAAGCGGCCGATATGGCTGATCGCCTCCACGCATGAAGGCGAGGAAGAAATTGCCCTGCGCGCCGCCGCCGTGCTGCAAAAATCCTACACCGATCTCTTGACCATCATTGTGCCGCGGCATCCGGAACGCGCCGAAAAAATCATGGCGCTGTGCAAGGCGCAGAATATGGAAACCCTGCGCCGTTCTGAGCGCGCGCTGCCGGAAGAAAAAACCTCCGTTTACATCGCCGATACCTTGGGCGAAATGGGCCTGTTCTACCGCCTGGCGCCGGTGGCGGTGATTGGCGGCAGCTTCACCCAGGTGGGCGGACATAACCCGGTGGAAGCCGCGGCGTTCGGCTGCGCTATTCTGTTCGGCCCGGACATGCGCAATTTTTCCGAAATCGCCCGCGACATGGTGCAGCAAGGCGCGGCACAACAGGTGGCCCACGAAGAAGAACTGCAAAAAGAATTGTTCACCCTGCTGGGCGGCGCGGGTAACGACATGCGCCTGCGCGCCCGCGCTTTCACCGCCCGCCAGCACGAGGTGCTGGAACATATTATGGCTGAGCTGCGGCCGTTTTTAGACGAGGCGCTTAAATAAAAACGTCATGCCAGCGAAAGCTGGCATCCAGGGCCCCAAGCCGTGTCCTACGGCTCTGGATCCCAGCTTTCGCTGGGATGACGTATAGATTATGGTCATTCCATGCGCACCCCCTCCTTTTGGTACCAGAAATTTTCCCCCTTCGGCTGGCTGCTGGCGCCGCTGGGCTGGCTGTATGGCGGGATCGGAAAATTCCTGCGCCGGCGCATCACCGCCCAGAAAATTTCCATTCCCGTCATCTGCGTCGGTAACATCACCCTGGGCGGCGCGGGCAAAACCCCGGTGGTCAACGAGCTGGCCCAGCGCCTGCAAAGCCAGGGCGTGAAAGTGCATATCCTGAGCCGTGGCTATGGCGGAACCGAACTCGGCCCCTTTTACGTCGATCCGAAAAAGCACAGCGCCGCGCAAGTAGGCGATGAGCCGCTGTTGTTGGCCGAAATCGCGCCGACCTGGGTGGCGGCGAATAAGGTTCGCGGCGCGCTTTCCGCCCAGGCCGCCGGGGCCCAGATGCTGATCCTCGATGACGGGCTGCAAAACCTGGCGCTTTATAAGGATATCTCGCTGTTGGTGATGGACGGCCAGCATGCGCTGGGCAACGGCCAGATTTTTCCGGCCGGGCCGTTGCGCGAAAATCTTTCAGACGCCCTGCGGCGCGTTGACGCCGTGGTGTGGATCGGCGGCGGAACGCCGCCCGCCAAAATCACGCAAAGCGGCAAGCTGATGCTGCGCGCCAAAACCGAAACCACCTGCGACCATCATTTAAAGGCCCGCGCGGTGTTCGCCTTTTGCGGTCTTGGCCTGCCGCAAAAATTCTTCAACAGCCTGCAGGCACAGGGCGCGGTGCTGCTGGGCACGCGCAGCTTTGCCGATCATCATCCCTACACCGTGGCCGATATTGAAAGCCTGCTGAAAGAAGCCGGGCGGCTGTCGGCCCTGCCGGTCACCACCGCCAAGGACGCCGCGCGAATCCCGGCCGAATTTCTTTCCCACCTGACGGTGTGCGACCTGCGCCTTATATGGGAAGATGAAAAACCGCTGGAGGCCTTGCTAAAAACTCTGACAACGGGCATTTCTTAAAAGATCATGAGTTTCAAAGAAGATTTTCTTTCCGCCTTGCATCAGAAAGGCCTCCTCAAGGTTCTGCGTTACGCCCTTGAGGCCTTGGGCTTCACCTTTCTTCTGGTTATCTTCCGTTGCCTGCCGCTGGAAGCCGCTTCGCATCTGGGCGGCGTGATCGGCCGCACCCTGGGACCGCGCCTGGGCATTCACCGCCGCGCGCGAAAAAACCTGGCGCGCGCCCTGCCCGAGATGACCCAGGCGCGGCACGAAGCCACCCTGCTAGGGATGTGGGAAAATCTGGGCCGCATCATCGCCGAATACCCGCATCTGAAAAAATTCGCCAACGGCAAGCGTTTCATCATCGAAGGCATCGAGGAAGTCTGGCGCCTGCGCGATGACGGCAAGCCCGGAATTTTCGTCGGCGCGCATCTGGGCAACTGGGAGATGTCGCCCATTCTTACCCAAGCCCACGGTCTGCCGCTGGGCATTGCCTATCGCAACCCCAACAACCCTTTTGTGGCGGCGCTGCTGGATTTCGCCCGTCGGCCGCTTTCCCCAACCCGCATGGCCAAGGGGTCGGAAGGCGGCATGGCGCTGGCGCGGTACCTGAAAAAGGGCGGGCACCTGGGCATTCTGGTCGATCAGAAAATGAACGAGGGGCTGAAGCTTAAATTTTTCGGCCGTGACGCCATGACCGCGCCGGCCGTCGCCGCCATGGCGCTGCGCCTGGACGTGCCAATGGTGATGATCCGCACGCAGCGCCTGAAAGCCACGCGCTTTCGCATCAGCTTCGAGCGCATGCCGACCGCCGGGGAGAAAAACGACCCCGCCGCCGAGGCCAAAATCATGCAGGCCATCAATGACCGCCTTGAAGCCTGGATCCGCGACGATCCGGCGCAATGGCTGTGGCTGCATAACCGCTGGGTGGAAGAGAAGAAGGCCTAGCGTTGCGGTTTTAAACCGATATTCCCGCTCCGCGCGGGCGCTGAATCGATGCCGTCATTTTGGCGGATGTATCAGAGCCTTTGGCATCTCTGAACGGACCGCCATCGATAATTTTCCGGTAGCCCTTGTCCTGTTCAAGAATACGGTGCGCATCCATCGGATGTCTGGGCATCTCTTCCAGACTATGGGGAATTCTTGAACCGTCCGGCTTTACCGTTCCGTATTCCCGAATCCCGGAATCAAAACCACCGAGGGAATCGGGATGCCCTCCCATTAGGTAATAATGTCTTTTTCCCTCGAAATCATATTCGACAAGCCCGTGCCTTTTCACCACAGGATTCGTCATGCCCATTATTCCAAGCGCTTTGACGGTATCGGCTTCAAGAGAAACGTTTTCTCCCATAAATTCTCCAATTAAAATATGCCGTTATATTATTGGGGAAGGGTGAAAAAGCAATTAATGCTTTAAAAATTACAGGATTCACCGTTACCGGCTTTGCACTTTTTTCGTTCCATCCGCGAAGGTGAGGTCTAATTCCTGTCCGGACTTCACTTCCGCCGCGCGCATCACCGCCGCGCCCGCGGCGTCGCGCACCATCACGAAGCCGCGCTGCAGAACCCGCTGATACGACAGGCTTTCCAGCATGGTGGAAAGATGCCCCACCAACCCCTGCTCGCGCTCCAGAATCCGCGCGAAGCCCAGCTTCAGGCTCAACGCCGAAGCGCGGCGCTGCAGCATTTCCCCGCGGCGCGCCAAGCCGTTTTTCAAAGCCAGCACCAGATGCGCCGCGGTGCCATCCAGCCGCTGGCTCAGCGTTTCGATCAGCGCGCGCGGATGCAAAAGCTGGCCGGAATTTTTATCCAGCACCAGCCGCCGCGCCTCAAGCCCCTGGCGCAGCGCGCGCGCAAGCTGCGCCCCACGCTGGCC
>JACQAB010000079.1 GCA_016195205.1 Pseudomonadota bacterium | reverse complement strand
TGCACGGCTTTTTTCAAAGCCATCAGCGTTTCTTCGTTGCTGCCCACGGCGGGTTCTTTTTTCTTCGCGGGGCCCACCAGGATGGATTCCGTGTCGGGCGGCTTGGCCGCCGTTTCCGCCGGCTTGCTTTCTGCGGTCTTTTCCGCGGCTTTGGCTTCTTCTTTCAGCCGGTCGCTTTCGGCAAAGAGCGAGCCCGCCTTCTCTTCGCCCAGCACAACCTGCTTCGGATCGCGTTGCTTCAGCGGCCCGCCGGGAAGAAAGGTGGGGCGGATTTCGTCGACATAGGCCGAGGTGGATTGTACCGCCTCGGGCAGGGGGTCGTCCTCGCCGAAAGGATCATCTTTTATTTTTTTGGCCTCGCCGGGACGGATGATTTCAGGACGGAAGATTTCCACCGGCACACTGAAAGCTTCGGCCACGAAAATAAAATCGGGTTCATCTTCGGCGGTTTCATCGAAATACAGAACCATATCTTCATACAGGCGCGTTTCGGCCTGCGCCTTGGCGGCGTTCTGCGGCAAGGGCGGGCCATAAATCTCAAACGCGTGCTTGTCCTCGAAATCGCGGATGCTTTTCCAAAGCGGCATATTTGCATCCGCCGTCTCGGCCCATGCCAGCGAAGGCGCGACCAGGATTTTCATGGTCAGCAGAAACAGCGCCAGAAACAAGGGGATACAAAAAACGCGGGCCATCGCCTTCCATATAAAGATGCGGCTGGACGTATTCTAGGGGCTAATTAACTAACAAAAACTAAACAAAACAAAGGATTAGATAATATCCCGGGGTTCCTTTCCGCAGCGGAAAAATAAGTGCTTACAAAGTTTTGGCTTTGCCACGCTGTTTTGGATGGGAGTATATTCCGTTTTTAGTGGTTCCGGCTGTGTGCTTCCTTAAAGAAAAGGCCGGGGGTTCAACTTTTCGTGATAGGTGATCCGTTGTCTCGTTTTGATTCTGGTTCGGCCATGCCTGCCTCTGAAGGCACGCCCGCCGAAGGTGTGGTGAAGTGGTTCAACAGCGTTAAAGGTTTCGGTTTCGTCGCCATCGACGGCAACCCTCAAGACGCCTTCCTTCACATTTCCGTAGTGACGCGCGCCGGGCTTCAGGGCCTGAACGAAAACACGCGCATCAGCTGCATGGTGGCGCCCAGCCAGCGCGGCATGCAAATCACGCGCATCATCGAGGTGCTGGGGGTAGATACCTCTGCTGCGGCTGCGGCTTCCTCTTCCGGCGGCTATGGCGGTCATGCCGGTGGTGGCGGCGGACAGCTTAGCGGTCCCGAGGTTGAAGTGGTCGGCACCGTGAAGTGGTACAAACCTGACAAGGGCTTCGGCTTCGCCATTCCCGACGATGGCACCAAGGACGTGTTCATTCATCGCAGCGTTCTGGCCCGCGCCGGCGCTGGCACCATCGAGCCCGGCCGCAAGATCCGCATGAAGGTCCAAACCTCGGCGAAAGGCCGCGAAGCCTCGAATATCGAGTTAATGGACTAGTTTTTTCCTCTTGAAGCAATTTGTTAAGGCGGGAAGGATAATCTTCCCGCCTTTACTTTTTCCGGGGATACGCAACCTATGGTCAAGATCAAGGTAAGAACGCCGCTGGTCGATCTGGACGGCGATGAAATGGCCCGCATCATGTGGGGCTTGATCAAGGAACAGCTGATCCTGCCGCATCTGGACGTGCAACTGGAAACCTTCGACCTGGCCATGGAGGTGCGCGACCGCACCGACGACCGCATCACCATCGAGGCGGCCGAAGCCATCAAGCGCTACGGCGTGGGCGTGAAATGCGCCACCATCACCCCCGACGAAGCGCGGGTGAAAGAATTCAGCCTGAAGAAAATGTGGAAGTCGCCCAACGGCACGATCCGCAACGTCCTGGACGGCACCATTTTCCGTGAGGCGATCGTAGTGTCCAACGTGCCGCGCTATGTGCCGGGATGGAAGGCGCCCATCGTCATCGCCCGCCATGGCTTCGGCGATCAGTACAAGGCCACCGATTTCAAAGTGCCGGGCGAAGGCGCGCTGACCATCACCTTCACGCCCAAGGGCGGCGGCTGGCCGACCAGCTATCAGGTGCATACTTTTCCGGGTTCCGGCGTGGCCATGGCCATGTTCAACGAAGACGCCTCGATCCGCAATTTTGCCCATGCCTGCTTCCGCTATGGTCTGGCGCGCGGCTTTCCGGTTTACCTGTCCACCAAGAACACCATCCTCAAGGCTTATGACGGCCGCTTCATGGAGCTGTTCACCGAAGTGTATGAGGCGCATTACAAGAAGGATATGGAAGCGAAGAAGCTGTTTTACACCCACCTGCTGATCGACAACATGGTGGCCAAGGTGATCGCCGGCATGACCGGCATCGTATGGGCCTGCAAAAACTATGACGGCGACGTGCAATCCGACATGGTGGCGCAGGGTTATGGCTCGCTGGGCCTGATGACCTCGGTGCTGCTGTCGCCCGACGGCAAGGTGGTGCTGACCGAGGCCGCGCATGGCACGGTGACCGATCATTACCGCCGCTATAAGAAGGGCGAGGAAACCTCCACCAACCCGACGGCCTCCATCTTCGCCTGGACGCAGGCGCTGGTGAACCGCGGGCGCATCGACGCCACGCCGGAAGTAACCAAATTCGCCGAGACGCTGGAAAAAGTGTGCATCGACACCATTCAAAGCGGCGCGATGACCAAAGATTTGGCCGTCCTGGTGGGCAAGGACCAGAAATGGCTGACCACCAAGCAGTATATGAATGAGATTGCCGGCAGGCTGGCCAAGGCGCTGCAGTAAAAAGACTTGTCATCCCCGCGCAGGCGGGGATCCACGATTTCTTATTTTTTGGGGCTGTAGTAGATAAGCCTTAAGTAAAGAAATATTTGGTTAAAGTAAATAGTTGCTGGCGGTGTGAGCCGTAGTTGAAGCGGAACTCGCATTCTTTCAGAAACAGCGGGAAGCTTTTGCGCGGGATGCCGTTGTATTTGCGCAAGACGCGCTTGGCCTGGTTCCAGAAGTTT
>JACQAB010000123.1 GCA_016195205.1 Pseudomonadota bacterium | reverse complement strand
TGGATCAATAGCCACGGCAATGCTGTGGGCGCGGTCGGCCGCGGAAATGCCGGTGGTGATGCCTTCTTTCGCTTCAATAGAAACGGTGAAAGCGGTTTTAAAACGGCTTTCGTTGCTTTGGCTCATCAACGGCAGGTTCAGGCGTTCCACCATGGGCCGGTCCATGGCCAGGCAGATCAGCCCGCGTCCGTTCTTGGCCATGAAATTCACGGCGTCGGCCGTGCATTTTGCCGCCGGGATAATCAGATCTCCTTCGTTCTCACGGCTTTCATCGTCGGCAAGAATGAACATCTTGCCCGCGCGCGCGGCTTCGATGATTTCCTCAGGCGGGGAAATCGCCTCATGAAAACTGGAAAGTTTGGACAGGTTCGGGTTCATGCTTTTTTCTTTTCGCCATATTCTAACCGCCGCGCCACATAGCGCGCCAGCATGTCGATTTCGATGTTTACTTTCTTGCCCTTAGCCAGATGCCCGAAGCGCGTGTGCTGCAAAGTATGAGGAATGATGTTTACGCCAAAAACGTTCTTCTCCACTTCATTCACCGTCAGCGAAACGCCATCTATGGCCACCGAGCCCTTGGAAGCGATATAGGGCATCAGCCCATCCGGCGCGCGGAAGGAAAAACGCTTACTTTCGCCTTCTTCCTTGATCGAAACGCATTCCGCCACGCCATCGACATGTCCGAAAACCAGGTGTCCGTCCAACTCGTCCCCCATGCGCAGCGAGGGTTCCAGATTCACCAGCGTGCCTTTATCCCAATCACCCAGGGTGGTTTTGGAAATAGTTTCCCCCGAGGCCAGCACGGTAAACTGCTTTTTGTCGCGGCTGGAAACGGTAACACACACGCCGTTGCAGCAAATGGAGGCCCCCAGCGCCAGCGTGTCGGCGGGCAGCTTTTTGGTTTTGATGGTGATCAGGGCGTCGTAAACCGTTTTGCGGGTCGACGCCACGATCCCCAGATCGCGGATTAGGCCGGTGAACATGGCCTGTTTTACCCTGTCTGGATCAAGCTTTCCAGCGTGGAGGAATGGCCGTTATAACGGTGATATAGACTATTAAGCATCATCTGCTATAATATCTAGCATGGCCAACGAACCTGATCATACCCTTGAACTTTTGCGCCGCATGCGCACCGAGAATACCGCCCGGTTTGACCGGTTGGATTCAGCATTTACGGAAGTGCTTGCGCAAATTCGCATTCAAAATACCCATATTTCCGGCCTTGTGCAGCAGGAGAATTTTACTTCTTCAAAAGTTGCCGAACTGGAAACACGTATTGGTCGCGTCGAAAAGCGCCTCGATCTTGTCGATCCTTCGATACACGATTAAACAAATTACCCCGCTCTTACAAAGCTTTCCAGCCTGTCCTGACCCAAAAGACGCATGCCGGTGCTTTTAAAGCGCGGATGGTCGGCCAGAAGCTCGCGCCCCAGGACCTCCATGGCCGGCAAGGCATCGGAACCCAGCAGCAAAGGCGCCGTCACCCATTCCAGCCGGTCGACCAGATCTTCGCGCAGGAAGGCGGCCGCCAGATGCGCTCCGCCTTCGATGAGTACGCGGGTAAGTCCCAATTCGCCCAGCTTGCGCGCGGCGATCAACGGATCGGCATAGCCTTCTTCATTCACGGGAACCGAGACGATTTTGGCGCCTTCCTGTTCGTACAGCGCCACATGGTCGGCCTCGTGCCGGTCGGAGGTGATAATCCATAACGGATATTGCCGCGCCGTGCGCACCAGCTGGCTGTCAAACGGCAGGCGCAGCTTGCGATCCACCACGATGCGGATGGGCGAGAATTCTTCCAGGCCCGGCAAACGGCAGCTAAGCAGCGGGTTATCGGCCCGCACCGTGCCAATCCCCACCATGATGCCGTCATGCGTGGCGCGCAGGCGATGGGCATAGGCGCGGGATTCCTCGCCCGAAATCCAGCGGCTTTCGCCCTTGGCCGTGGCAATGCGGCCATCCAGCGAAGTGGCCAGCTTCAGCGTGAACATCGGGCGACCATAGCGCATGCGCTTCAGGAAACCTTCGTTGACCCGTTCGGCTTCTTCCTCACACAACCCGGTAAGCACTTCGATGCCGGCTTCGTGCAGCATGTGGAAGCCCTTGCCGCTGACGCGCGGGTCAGGATCTTCCAGCGGCGCCACCACCCGCGCCACGCCCGCCTTGATCAGCGCGCTGGCACAGGAACCGGTGCGGCCCTTATGGGCGCAGGGTTCAATCGACACATAAACCGTGGCGCCTTTGGCTTTATCTCCAGCTTCTTTCAGGGCCTCGGTTTCGGCATGCGGGCGGCCGCCTTTTTGCGTGACGCCCTGACCGACAATCACGCCGTCTTTCACAATCACGCAGCCCACGGCCGGGTTAGGCGCGGTTTGGCCCAGCATCCGGCGGCCCAGATCAAGCGCGATGTTCAGGAAATGCGTGTCTTTATCCGGCATTACTCCCCCACCAAGTTTTTGATTTTCGCTTCTTCTTCCGGATTCAGCGCACGGATACGTCCGCTTTTAAGTTCCAAAAAGCCGGGGCCGATGCCAAACCATGCCTCTTCTTCCTTCTGGTTTGTATCCGCAGTACGGGGCACGTATTTATAAAAAGTAATCGCATAGGTCGGCATGGGCGTTGGGCTTTTTAGAAGCTGCCATCCTTCATTTAAACCTTCGAAAACCAGCGCGGCATGCTGAATAAGCTTACGGTCCACGGTATCCATAAGGGTTTTTGCGCCGTTTTCGTCTTTAACAAGAGTCAAACGGTCACCATGGCCCAAACCATCGGGCAACCAATAAACAAAATTCACATAACGATCCGAGATCCATCCAACGCATGTAGATCTTGAGGTCCCACCTGACGCCGCGCCATGAGAACGGGCCAATTCATATCCTTTGCAAATACAGTGTTCCTCGGTTTGCGCCCGGCCGGTGTAGCTATAACAGCTTGGCGAGAGCTGGAAGAATAAAAACACGCCCAGCGCCAGAAAAAGAGCGACATATATCCCAATCTTTACCGGGCTTTTCCGGTGCCCGTGATGCATGAGAGGGGTTTTGTTCGCAATGAGCATCCCTAAGCGATATCCTTGGCGTCCTGGCGCAGATTATCGATGAACTGGTTGAAATCATCGGGCTCGCGAAAATCGCGGTAAACCGAGGCATAGCGCACATAAGCCACATGGTCGAGGGTGAGCAGCGCCGTCATCACACATTCGCCGATCTGCTTGGTGGTGATTTCGTTTTCACCCAGGGATTCCAGCTGGCGCACGATGCCGCTGACCACTTGGTCAATCCGCTCTTCCGCAATGGGGCGCTTGCGCAGGGCGATGTTCATGGACCGCACCAGTTTTTCGCGTTCAAACGGCTCTTTATCGCCGTCGGATTTAATCACGGTGAGTTCACGCAGCTGCACGCGCTCGAACGTCGTAAAGCGCCCACCGCACTGGTTACATTGGCGGCGGCGGCGAATAGACGAAGAGTCTTCCGTGGGGCGACTGTCCTTCACCTGGCTGTCTTCATGGCCACAAAAGGGACAGCGCATGGCTTACCTTGATTCCGAAGAATAGATCGGGAAGCGCTGGCACAGGGCGATAACTTCGGCGCGGACTTTCTTTTCTACCGCGCTGTTGTCTTCAGGATTTTGCCGCAAGCCTTCCAGAACTTCGGCAATCCAGTTGCCAACTTGCTTAAACTCCGCCACACCGAAGCCGCGCGTGGTGCCCGCGGGGGAGCCAATGCGGATTCCCGAAGCCACCATCGGCGGCTGCGGATCGAACGGAATGGCGTTCTTGTTGCAAGTGATATTCGCGCGATCCAAAGATTTTTCGGCGGCCTTGCCGGTCAGCCCCTTGGGCGTAAGATCAACCACCGAAAGATGGCAATCGGTGCCGCCGGTGGTGATGTTAAAGCCCTTGCTCATCAGCGTGTCGGCCATGACGCGTGAATTATCCAGCACGGCCTTAGCGTAGGTTTTAAACGAAGGCTGCAGCGCCTCGCCAAAAGCAATGGCTTTAGCAGCAATCACATGCATCAACGGACCACCTTGCATCCCGGGAATAACGGCGGAATTAATTTTCTTCGCCAATTCGGGATCGTTGGTCAGCACCATGCCGCCGCGCGGGCCGCGCAGGGTTTTATGCGTGGTGGTGGTAACAATATGCGCATGCGGAAAGGGATTGGGATACAGGCCCGTCACCACCAGCCCCGCATAATGAGCCACATCCGCCATTAAAATGGCTCCTACGTTATCCGCAATTTCCCGAAAGCGTTTGAAATCAATCGCGCGCGGGTAAGACGTTCCGCCGGCAATCAGCAGTTTGGGCTTGTGTTGCTTGGCCAGATCGGCAACTTCATCATAATCGATATTGGCGTCTTGCTTGCGCACGCCGTATTGCACCGATTTAAACCACTTGCCAGACTGGTTTACAGGATGGCCATGCGTAAGATGTCCGCCTGCCGCCAGCGACAAACCCATAATGATATCGCCCGGCTGGACCGTCGCCATAAAAGCCACCTGATTGGCTTGTGAGCCGGAATGGGGCTGTACATTGGCAAACTGACAGCCAAAAAGCTTGCACGCCCGCTCGATGGCCAGATTTTCGGCGATATCGACCATTTCATTACCGCCGTAATAACGCCGCCCGGGATAGCCCTCAGCGTATTTATTGGTGAGTACTGAACCTTGGGCTTCCAATACCGCGCGAGAAACAATATTTTCGGAAGCGATTAATTCAATCGTTTCCTGCTGGCGCTTCAATTCGCCTTTCAGAGATTCGTAAACGGCAGGATCAGCTTCTTTAACGGATGCGTCGAAGAATGGATTGCTCACTTGGGTTTCCTTGCGGTTAGCGGTTGCGGATTGGGCCATACTATTGATCTCCTAAAGTTTCTTGGGGTCTAAAGCGGTTAAACGCGCCACGCGGTCGGCATAGCGGCCACCCTGAAAATCGGTTTTCAGAAAGGCTTCCACGCATTCCTTGATGACCTCAATGCCCAGAAAATCGGCGCCCAGGCTTAGCATATTGGCGTCATTATGCTCACGCGCGCGGCGGGCCGCCGTTACATGGGCGCATACCGCCGCCCGCACATGCGGGAAACGGTTGGCCGCCATGGCGATGCCGTTGCCCGAACCGCAGATGATGATGGCCTTTTCGGCCTTGCCGTCTTTCAGCGCCTTGGCGGCGGCAACGGCGTAATCCTGGCTGTCCACCCGCCCGGTAGTGTTGGTGCCAAGATCAAGCGGCATGAAGCCTAGCTGGCGCACGTAATCTAGCAGCTCTTTCTTCAAGGCGAACCCGCGGTGATCGGCGGCAAGGGCGATGATGCTCATGAGCGCAAGGGTAACAAACAGCGGCCCTTGCGCAAAGCCCCTGTTAGCGTTGTTTTTCAGGGGTTTTCGTGATGAAATGGGGCATGAGCGAACCCCGGGAAGTCTTGTTCGAATTCATGCCCGCCGGGCGGGTGGTGAAGGTTACCGCCGTCGACCCCGTCACCGGCATTGAAGCCACCATTCAGGGTCCCGCTTCCGCCGGGGAAGAAGTTTTGAAGCACAGCGCTTTGCAGAAGCTGAATTATCTTTTAAGCAAAGAAAAGAAATGACCCCCGCCCCCGTCCTTTTCGCCAAAAGCAAAACCCTGCCGCTCATCATGGGCGTGCTGAACGTCACGCCCGACAGTTTTTCGGATGGCGGAAAATACTTAAGCCAGGATAGTGCCATAGAGCATGGCATTCGCCTGATGGACGAAGGCTGCGATATCCTGGACATTGGCGGAGAGTCTACACGGTTTATCTATGGCGTATCGCAGGCCGTACCGATTTCTATCGAAGAAGAGCAAAAACGCGCCCTGCCCGTGCTGACGGCTTTATCTGAAGAAGCCAAACGGCGCGGTGTTCGCCTGTCGATCGACACTTATCACCCGGAGACCATGCGCGCGGCGTTGAAGGCCGGGGCGGATATCATCAACGACGTCACCGCTCTCACCCACGATCCGGAAAACCTGAAAATTGCCAAAGAGGCCAAGGTTCCGGTCATCCTCATGCATATGCAGGCGAAGACGGAATATGCCGAAGTGGCGCAGGATGTTTTTAACTACCTGAAAGCGCGGATTGATGCTTGCGTGGCGGCGGGTGTGCCGAAAGAATGGCTGGTGATTGATCCCGGCATCGGCTTTGGCAAAACACCCAAGCAAAGCGCCGAGCTTCTGGGGAAATGCGCCCTGTTTCACCAACTGGGCGTGCCGGTGATGATTGGCGCCTCGCGTAAAAGCTTTATCGGCGCCCTGGCGGGAGCCGCCCAGCCCGACAACCGCTTGCCCGGCTCCATCGCCGCGGCGCTATACGCCGCCCAGCAGGGCGTGCAAATCCTGCGCGTGCATGACGTTAAGGAAACCAGGCAGGCGTTAAAGCTTTGGCAAGCTTTACAGTCTAAGACAGCATAATCTAAAATACGTCATCCCAGCGCATGCTGGGATCCAGAGCCACAAAGCATGGCCCAGACCCCTGGATGCCAGCTTTCGCTGGCATGATGTTTTAAAAAACGGAGTTCTCTCATGCCCTCACGCAAAAAAATCGCCCTGGTTGGCGCCGGACAAATCGGCGGCACGCTTGCCCTGCTTGCCGGGATGAAAGAGCTGGGCGATATCGTATTGATCGACGTAATGGACGGCGTGCCGCAAGGCAAGGCGCTTGATCTTTACCAGGCCTCGCCGGTGGAAGGCTTCGATTCAAATCTTACCGGCAGCACCGATTACGCGCAGATGAAAGACGCTGATGTGATCATCGTCACCGCGGGCGTGCCGCGCAAGCCGGGCATGAGCCGTGATGATCTGATCGGCATCAACACCGGCATCGTCAAAGCCGTGGGTGAGAACATTAAAAAACACGCGCCCAATGCCTTTGTCATCGTCATCACTAACCCGCTGGACGTCATGGTGTGGGTGATGCAGCAGGTTTCCGGCCTGCCGCACAATCGCGTGGTGGGCATGGCAGGTGTGTTGGATAGCGCGCGCTTTCGCACGTTCCTGGCCCAGGAATTTAAAGTATCCGTTGAAGACGTTTCGGCCTTCGTGCTGGGCGGGCATGGCGACAGCATGGTGCCCCTTACCCGCTGCACCACCGTGGCCGGCATTCCGCTGCCCGAGTTGGTAAAAATGGGCTGGACCACGCAGGAGAAAATCGACGCCATTGTAAAGCGCACGCGCGAAGGCGGCGCCGAAATCGTGGCGCTGCTGAAGACCGGCTCGGCTTTCTATGCCCCGGCCTCAAGCGCGATTGCCATGGCGGAAAGCTATTTGAAGGATAAAAAGCGCGTGCTGCCCTGCGCCGCCTGGCTGACCGGGCAATATGGCGTGAATGGAATGTATGTGGGCGTGCCGGTGGTGATTGGCGCAGGCGGCGTGGAACGCATTGTGGAAATCTCTCTGACCCCGGAAGAAAAAACCATGTTCGACGCCTCGGTAAAGGCCGTGCGTGATTTAACGGAAGTGACCAAGCCCATTTTGGCGAAGGCGGCTTAAACGCTTAAATATAAAGGGTTAACGCATTAACGGTTTTATAAAAGCCGGGCCGTATACTTTTCGCATGGCGGATTATACCCAACTCCAAACTTTGTCGCAAGAGATGCTGAAATTTCGGCGCCTGCATGGCATCGAGGTGGAGTACGATAAACATCCGGTTCTTTGGCATGCCAATGGCCATCTGGCCCTGGGGCCCGAAACGCTTTCACAAATAGACGCATTCATTCATGACCGTGGCGTGGACAAAAATTCTCCGCTCTATAACACCAGCTCGCCCTTTTACCT
>JACQAB010000122.1 GCA_016195205.1 Pseudomonadota bacterium | reverse complement strand
CTCCGCGACTCCGAACCTTCTTCTCGTCATGCTTTCAACTGCTTCGCCTGGGGATAACCCAGCGTTGGCACTCAAGGCCTACGAGTGCCAAGGGATATAGGGGAAATGAAAAAAGCTTGCAAGGGGCTTGATTACACTTTTCACAATCGGCCTTAGGGCCATGGAAATAAACGGATTAACGACGTTTTAGTCAGTTTCACGGCATGCTGGGAGGATGATTTCTGAAGGTGGCCTCATTACCCCTTCCCGTGACCTGGTCCGCCAGCTTGAAAACTACCGGCTGACGACCGCGGAAATCCTTTACCGTCTGCCTGACCATCCCAGCGTGCTGCAAACCTTCCTGTGGCAGGAACTCGACCAGATCCCCGGCTTTCCGGTGTTGCGCAAGTTCCTGGGCTATTGGCAGCGTGAGTTGGAGGGCAAACTGTACCGCGTGCGCGTGGCGGCGGTGGCATCCATGACCCCCGGCGAATGGCGCGCGTTGAGCCAGGAAATCCGCATTCATTAACAAACCAGCCACTCCTTTGCCAAGGCCTTGATTCTATTGGCCACGACGCGACCTCGAGCGCAAGATGCTTTTATTTTCATCAAAAAAGTTTTAGGCTTGGTGCCGTTGTTGCACGGCTTTCCATGCGGCCCCCCCATGAAATTTTTGCGTGTTTTCACCCTTGTTCTTTTTTGCGGCCTGCTGGCGGGCCTGCTTTGTTCCGCGCCCGCGCGTGCCAACAGCCTGCTGATTTCACCTAATCCCAATCCGGCCGAACATTTCCCGATGCAGGGCGATTGCGCGCGCAACGGCATCAACACCGCCGATCCCAATATTGACCTGACGCGCGCCACCTGGGCCTGCACCGGCGCCTCGCAGCAGATGGTGCGGATTTTTTACCGCGAAGGTCCCGAGGAATGCGTTTACATCGACAACTTCAACAACGACGGCGGCGAGCTGCGCGCCTTCTTCGTGCCGCTGCAGACCTCGGATGAATGGGCGGCCTTCGCCGCCAATCTGCCGGGCGGCGTGCGCCTGCGTTATGGCTGCCCCGGCGGCGTGCGCAAAGATCCGTGCGGCAATGAATTCGTGCTGCCCGACATGCCGGCCTCCGATAATCCCAACGACATTGTGCATATTCTTACGCAAGGCGATTACCAGGCGCAATTCGCCTGCCCCGCCATAGGCCAGGGCACCGACGGCCAGATGCTGAATACCGGTTGCGGCGAGTTAGGCGTTAGGCGTTAGGCGTTAGGCGTTAGGCGTTAGGCGTTAGGTAAGTCTTCTAAGAATATCAGATTCTTTTACTAACGCCTATTTCCTAACGCCTAACGCCTCTTTTCGCAGCGCACGGAAGAAGTTAAGAAATATTTGGATTCCGCGGGCGGTTTCGTGATTAATACCTTTCCATGACCCAAGACGCCCGCAATCTGGACGCCGACGCGCTTGCCTTCCATGCGCAAGGCCGCCCCGGCAAACTTGAAATCACTCCGACCAAGCCGCTTACCACCCAGCGCGACCTGTCGCTGGCCTATTCGCCGGGCGTGGCGGCGCCCTGCCTGAAAATCCATGAAAATCCCGATGCCGTTTACGACTACACCGTGCGCGGCAACATGGTGGCGGTCATTTCAAACGGCACGGCGGTGCTGGGCCTTGGCAATCTGGGCGCGCTGGCCTCCAAGCCGGTGATGGAAGGCAAGGCCGTGCTTTTCAAACGTTTTGCCGATGTTGACGCGGTGGATCTCGAAGTCGACACCGAGGATCCCGAGGCCTTCATTAATTGCGTGAAATTGCTGGGCCCCTCGTTCGGCGGCATCAATCTGGAAGACATTAAATCGCCCGAATGCTTCATGATTGAGCAGCGTTTGCGCGAGTTGATGGACATTCCGGTGTTCCATGACGACCAGCACGGCACGGCGATTATTTCCGCCGCCGGCCTCATCAATGCCCTCGACCTCACCGGCAAAAGCATCAAGGACATCAAGCTGGTAGTGAACGGTGCCGGCGCGGCGGCCATTGCCTGCGTCGAGCTGATCAAGGCCATGGGCGTGCCTTCCGACCACGTGATCTTGTGCGATTCCAAGGGCGTGATCTATCGCGGCCGCGCCACCGACATGAATCAGTGGAAATCCGCCCATGCCGCGGAAACCAAGGACCGCACTCTGACCGAGGCGCTGAAAGGCGCCGACTGCTTCTGGGGCCTGTCGGCGGCCAATTGCGTGAAGCCTGAAATGATCAAGGGCATGGCGAAAAACCCCATCATCTTTGCCATGGCCAACCCCAATCCTGAGATCAAGCCCGAGCTGGCGCGCGAGGCGCGGCCTGACGCCATCATCGCCACCGGCCGTTCCGACTATCCGAACCAGATCAACAACGTGCTGGGCTTCCCCTATATTTTT
>JACQAB010000121.1 GCA_016195205.1 Pseudomonadota bacterium | reverse complement strand
TTGCCGCTTTGGGCTGGGGCCTGCTTTACGCGGTGGAAGGCAAGATTTATCGCTTTGTCTCGATCCCCACCAATTTTCTGGTTTTTGCCGCGTCGAATGTTTTCTCGGCGGTGCTGCTGGCCTATTTCTTCAAGATGCCCATCGATTTTTCTCCTTACGTCTCGCATCCGCAGCGGCTGCTGGCCTGGCTGGTGCTGCCTTTCGCCATGATCGGCACGATCTTTCTGCACCTGACCATCAAGAACGTCTCGCCCAGTTATGGCGCGCTGGGAGAAATTTCCTACGTGCTGCTCACACCGCTGTTTGCCTGGCTGCTGTTCGGGCAGAAGCAGCTGAACCAGAACATGCTGATCGGCGCGGCGTTTATCCTGATCGGTCTTTATTTTGTCATTTCAGGGCAGGCGCATAAAAGCGCGCTGCCGGGAGCGTGAACCATGCCCGTCTATAAAGCTCCCCTCGCCGACATGCGCTTTTTGATGCATGAGGTGTTTTCCGCGGGCGACCTCGCCAAACTGCCGGGCTATGAAGAAGCCACGATTGACGTGATGGATTCCATCCTCGAGGAAGCCGCCAAGCTGTGCGAGGAAGTGCTGCAGCCCCTGAATATGAGCGGCGATCTGGAAGGCTGCATTTTCGACGGCGGCAAGGTGCGCACGCCGCGCGGCTTCAAGGAAGCCTATACCACCTTCACCCAAAGCGGCTGGATGGGGTTGTCATGCAACAAGGAATGGGGTGGGCAGGGTTTGCCGCTGCTGCTCAACTTTCTCATCGATGAAATGGTGTGTTCGGCCAATCTGTCGTTCGGCATGTATCCCGGCCTGTCGCACGGCGCCTATAACGCCATTGAAATTCACGGCGCGCCCGAGCTGAAAAAAGCCTATCAGCCCAAAATCACCAGCGGCGAATGGTCGGGCACCATGTGCCTGACGGAACCGCATTGCGGCACCGACCTGGGCCTCATTAAAACCAAGGCCGTGCCGCAGGCCGACGGCAGCGTGTCCATCACCGGCACCAAAATTTTCATCTCGGCGGGCGAACACGATTTAACCAGCAACATCATCCATCTGGTGCTGGCCAAGCTGCCCGACGCGCCGGAAGGCATTCGCGGCATCTCGCTTTTCCTGGTTCCAAAATACCTGCCCGACGCTGAAGGCAATGCCGGCACGCGCAACAAGGTTTCCTGCGCCGGAATTGAGCACAAAATGGGCATCAAGGCTTCCGCCACCTGCGTGATTAATTTTGACGGCGCGACAGGCTGGCTGCTGGGCGACAAGCACAAGGGCATGCGCGCCATGTTCACCATGATGAACGAAGCGCGTTTGGCCGTGGGGCTGCAGGGATTGGGCATTGCCGAAGTCGCCTACCAGAACGGATTAAACTACGCGCGCGAGCGCTTGCAGGGCCGCGCGTTGAAAGGCGCCGCCTTCCCCGAAAAACCCGCCGATCCCATCATCGTTCACCCCGATGTGCGGCGCATGCTGCTGACCATGAAATCCATCACCGAGGGCGCGCGCGCGCTGGCGGTGTGGGTGGGCATCAAGCTGGACGTGGAAACGCGCACCACCGACGAAAAAGTGAAGCACGAAGCGGGCGACCTGGTCGCGCTGCTTACCCCCATCATGAAATCGCTGATGACCGACCACGGCTTTGACGCCGCCAACCTGGCGATGCAAATCCACGGCGGGCATGGATACATTCGCGATTATGGCGTGGAACAATTCGCGCGCGACGCCCGCATCACGCAAATTTATGAGTTCTTCCACCCGGTGGCGGAATTTTTGAAGGTGCACGCCAATAACCCCGCCTATGCCGACATGCTTCCCGGCTACGCCAAAACCTTCCAGCGCTTTCAGCTGATCACGCTGCTGATGGCGCAGCGTTCGTTCGGCAACCCCGAGGAAGCCGGCGCGGCCGCCACCGATTACGCGCGCTGCTTCGCGCTGATCGCCCTGGGTTATATGTGGCTGCTGATGGTGCAGGCCTCGCACAAAGCCCTGGCGGCGGGCGACGGCGATAAAACCTTCTACGAGTCAAAAATCAGAACGGCGGAATTCTATTTCGCCAAGATCCTGCCCGAAACCGCCCAGCGCATGCTGGCCATCCAGGCGGGCGCCAAGCCGGTGATGGCCCTGGCGGCGGAGAATTTTTAGAATAAAAACGGCATGACCTTATGGTATAAGGACATATGCCTTACAAATATCCGCTTCCTGATTTCCTGAATGGAATCTTAACTCAGCAAGCCTACAAAAAGTGGCTGGACCGAAAAGCAGTTACTCATAAGCGTCGTGACTGTAAGCGCGGGAATAAGATAGCAACAAACAGCCTATACAAGCGTGCCATTCATGAAGCCGTTCTCGATTCTCTTGGAAAAGACTTCTACACAGGCGAACAACTCATCTGGACGCTGTTGAGCAAATATAACAACGTAGAATCCAAAAAGCATCGCCGTGCTTATAAAGCGAAATTTGCTTTATTACCTAGCGTCGACCATGTGGATGATGGACTTGGTGCCGCCAATTTCAAGATTTGCGCATGGCGAACCAACGATGCTAAAAATGATCTTTCTCATGATGACTTTGTGGCGCTTTGCCTTCGCGTAGCTTCCCATCACAAAAACAGGAAATAGCCTTATAAATTAAGGGTTTTAAAGTTATAACATATGTTGTAATATCATAGATTTTCTGCTATATTACGAAGAATTGGAGAAACCCATGTCCACCATCGAAACCAAGCTGCGCGAGATCGGCAATTCCAAGGGCGTGATTTTGCCCAAGGAAATCCTCGACAAACTGAACCTGGGCAAGGACGGCCGGCTGTTTCTGGTTCCCACCCGCGACGGGGTGGAGTTGCGCGCGTTCGATCCTGAATTCCAGAAGCAGATGAACATCGCCGATGAATTCATGGGCGAGTATGGCGACGTGCTGCGCGCCCTGGCCGATAAGTGAGCGCCATGTCCATGTCGAAAACTCCCGGGCTGCACGAAATCCAAAGCATGCCGGAAGAAGAAAAATTTGTCTGGCTAAGCAAGGACGTCATTCTCACCTTTCATGAGCAGGCGCTGATGAAATACGGCGGCTTGCATGGCGTGCGCGACGAAGGCCTGCTGGAATCCGCCCTGGCGCGTCCGCAGAATCTTGCCGCCTATGAAAACAAGGATGTCTTCGAATGCGCGGCGGCTTACGCCTATGGCATCGCCAAAAATCATCCTTTTGTCGACGCCAACAAGCGCACGGCGCTGTTCAGTTGCTATGCCTTTTTAAAGCGCAACGGACAATATCTCAAAGCGCCGCCGGATGAATGCGTGGTTATGATGGTGGCGCTGGCCTCGGGTAAAGCCAGCGAAGCCGACTTCGCCGCCTGGCTGCGCAAGCACAGCACAAAGCAAAAATAAGTTTCCGGCATAAGTAGGCAGAAGCAGAAGAAGTATTATATAACTTCTTCTGATCTCTGATCTCTGATCCCTGACCTCTGATCCCTGACCTCTGATCCCTGAAAATGCCCGTCATCGAAGTTGAAAACCTGTCCAAGCAGTTCGGCGCCGTGCACGCGGTGAACGGCGTCAGCTTCCATGTGGATGAGGGCAAAATCGTCGCCCTTTTGGGCAGCAACGGCGCCGGCAAAACCACCACGCTGTCGATGATTTTAGGCCTCACCCTGCCCACTTCCGGCCATCTGCGCGTGCTGGGGCACGACATGGCGAAGCACCGCTACCGCGCGCTGCCCACCATGAATTTCTCCTCGCCCTATGTCGACCTGCCGGGTAGCCTGACGGCGCGCGAAAACCTGGTGGTCTATGGGCATCTTTACGATGTGCGCAACCTTCCCGCCCGCATCCGCGAGCTGGCTAATGATTTGCAGCTCAATGAATTCCTGCACCGGCCCTATGGCCGCCTGTCTTCCGGACAGAAAACCCGCGTCGCTTTGGCCAAGGCGTTGCTGAACCGCCCGCGCGCGCTGCTGCTGGATGAGCCCACCGCCTCGCTCGACCCCGACGCCGCCGACTGGGTGCGCGGTTACCTGCTGAATTACCACAGGCAGTCGGGCGCCAGCCTGCTAATGGCCTCGCATAATCTGGTCGAGGTCGAGCGCATGGCTGATTATGTGATGATCATGACCGAGGGAAAAATTGCCGCGCGTGGAACACCCAAGGAATTATTACAGGAATTCTCGTCGCAAACCCTGGAAGAAACCTTTTTGCGCGTGGTGCGGGAGAAGACGGTATGAGCCATAAAAAGAAAACGTCATGCCAGCGAAGGCTGGCATCCAGAGCCACAAGCCGTGTCCTACGGCCCTGGACCCCAGCCTTCGCTGGGATGACGTGCGTGTTTTTTGGCGGAGGCCTTGCTCCATGACCGCCGCCCTTCGCCGCATCTATGCCCTGGTCCTGCGCTACGCCATGCTGCTGAAAGGCTCGCCGCCGCGCCTGTTGGAAACCATTTACTGGCCGACGCTGAACATCCTGTTCCTGGGCTTTTTGAACCTTTACCTGATGAAGCGCCTCGGCGCGACCACCATGAATTTCAGCATGATTCTGGGCGGCACCATTTTGCTGGAATTTTTTCTGCGCCCCACCATGGGGCTGATGCTGGCTTTTGTTGAGGAAATTTATTCGCGCAACATCGCCCCGCTTTACATCAGCCCGTTGCGCGCGCATGAACAGCTGCTGGCCTATGGCACGGTGATGATCCTGCGCCTGATCATCGGGCTGGCGCCGGCGCTGCTGATCTGCTTCTGGCTTTTCGATTATAATATTCTGAACATCGGCTGGTGGTTCGTGCCCTTCGTGTTCAACCTGATCCTCAGCGGCAGCATCTGCGGCATACTGGTCATCGCCCTGCTGCTGCGCTTTGGGCAAAGCGCCGAATGGTTCGGCTGGATGCTCAGCTGGTTCTTCGTGCCTTTCCTTGGCGTTTATTACCCGCTCGACATCATGCCCGAGCCGATGCGCCTGGTCGGCCTGGCCCTGCCGGCGTCTTATATCTTCGAGTCGCTGCGCCATATTGCCGCCCATCAGCCGGTGGAAAGCGCGGCGATGCTGAAAGCTTTCGGGCTTAACGCGCTTTATCTGGCGGGGTCTTTGGGCGTGTTTTACGCCACCCTTAAAGGGGCACAGCAGCGCGGCGCCTTGTTGAATCTTGCCGAATAGGTTCGGAGGTGCGAAGGTTCGAAGGTGCGGAGTAGGGCTGTTTTGAACCTCCGAACCTCCGAACCTTCGAACCCGCCATGCTTCGTCTCTCTCTTTTTTTAATAATGATTGTCACACTTGTCTTGCCTGCTTCCGCCGCGACGCGCATGAATGTGGGCCACCATGACGACGGCTTGCTGACCAACCAGCTGAACACCCCGCCCGATCCGGCCGAACGCACTGCCCCTGATCTGACGCCCGAGAAAGACCTGCTGCTGAAGTCGCAGGCCACGCTGGAATCCCTGTTGTCCGATCCCGATTATCCCTCGCTGCTCAGCCTGGTGACCCGCGCCAAGGCGGTGCTGATCGTGCCGAAAATGTTCAAGCTCAGCTTTTTCTTAGGGGGGCATGGCGGCTCGGGCGTGTTGCTGGCGCGCGGCACCAACGGCAAAAAATGGAGCAATCCCGCCTTTTACACCATCGGCGGGTTGAATTACGGGCTGCAGATCGGCGGGCAAAGCTCCGAACTGATCCTGGCCATCATGTCGGAAAAGGGTCTTCAGGCCCTGCTGGAACATGAATTGACGCTGGGCGGAAGCGCCGGGGCTTCCGTCGGCACGCTGGGGCGCGGCGCGCAGGCCGCCACCGGGCTTGGCGCCGGCGCCGATGTTTATGCCTTCGCGCGCTCGGAAGGGCTTTATGTAGGCGTGTCGCTGGACGGCACCATCGTCACGCCCGATCCATCCTGGAACAAAGCGCTGTACGGCGACGGCGCCACGCCCGATGGCATCCTGGTGCAGCAGAAATTCACCAGCCCTTACGCCGACAGGCTCGTCACGGCGATGCCGTAAGGAGGGCTAGGGGACTCAGGGGCTAAGGGGCTGAGTTTTATTTTCTTATTCCCTGAGTCCCCTAGCCCCTCAGCCCCTTGTATTTGATTCAACTTGTTCGCAACTAATTCGCCATTAACGCAAGTGAAAGCGCGTGGGCCTTAGGCTGTCTCCATCGTCAAAGGAGATTTCATGCGCGCCGCGGTATTCGAAAAAAGCTGGCATAGCCAAAAACTGGGCGAAAACCGCCTGAAACTTCATCATTTGCATCAAAACCGCAGCGGGCTTTTTACCGGCCAGGGCTTTTGCCTGATCAAGCTGGCCACACTGCTGCAGGAAATCGCCTTCGCCAAGCTGGAAGAGCTGAAACTGCTTTCCTTCATCGACCGGGCCGAAGAGGAACTCCGCCAACAGGCGCGTGACAGCCAATTTTCAATGACCTTGCTTGGTTCAAGGCCCGAGGCCTTAGGCCTTAGGCAAGAAGAAAAGGGAAGTTTTCTCCTGAGGCCTAGGGCCTAGGTTCAATCAACATATAACGCCCTGAGCCAGAGAGCGATAGAGGCGAGGGTGACGGTAGCAAGGTAATGGGCATCGTTGCGGTCGAAGCGGGTGGCGAAGCGGCGGAAGTGCTTGAGGCGGTTGAAGCAG
>JACQAB010000120.1 GCA_016195205.1 Pseudomonadota bacterium | reverse complement strand
ATTGCCGTAAACGCTTTTGGCCACGCGCATCCTTATCTGGTAAAAGCCCTGTGCGATCAGGCGCATAAGCTTTGGCATGTTTCGAACGTCTACCGGATTCCCGAAGGCGAACGTCTGGCCAAGCGCCTGTGTGATGTTTCGTTTGCCGATACTGTGTTTTTCACCAACTCCGGCCTTGAAGCCTTCGAGACGGTCGTGAAAGTGGTGCGCAAATACTTCAGCCATACCGGCCAGCCGCAGCGCACGCGCATGATCTGCTTTCAGGGTTGCTTCCACGGCCGCAGCATGACCTCCATCGCCGCGGCGAAAACGCCCAAGATGGTCGACGGCTTCGGCCCGTTGCCCGACCTGTTCGACCAGGTGCCGTTCGGCGACCTGCCGGCGGTGGAAAAAGCGATTACCGGTCAAACCTCCGCCATCGTCATTGAAACCGTGCAGGGCGAAGGCGGCATGCGCGTGGCCACGCCCGAATTCATGCAAGGCCTGCGCGCGCTGTGCGACAAGCACGGGCTTTTGCTGGTTCTTGATGAAATCCAGTGCGGCATGGCCCGCACCGGCAAAATGTTCGCCTATGAATGGGTCGGCATGAAACCCGATGTCATGTGCATCGCCAAGGCTTTGGGCGGCGGCTTTCCGGTGGGCGCGTGCCTGGCCACCGAAAAAGCCGCGGTGGGCATGACGGTTGGCACGCACGGCACCACCTTCGGCGGCAACCCGTTGGCCATGGCGGTGGGCAACGCCGTTCTTGACCTTATGGAAAAGCCCGATTTCCTGCCGCATGTGAACAAGATGGGCGAATATCTTTGGGAAAAGCTTGATGAAGTATCGCGCAGCTATCAGGGCCTGTTTAACGAGCATCGCGGCCGGGGCCTGATGCAGGGCCTGCGCTGTGCCCAGCCCGATGACATGGGAAAGCTGGT
This sequence comes from Pseudomonadota bacterium, assembly GCA_016195205.1. Lineage (GTDB taxonomy): Bacteria > Pseudomonadota > Alphaproteobacteria > UBA9219 > RGZA01 > JACQAB01. Next base: position 16,680 of record JACQAB010000120.1, on the reverse strand, counting down.
TCAGGCCCTGCGCAAGAACGGCCTTCTGTGCATGAGTGCGTCAGATAACATCATCCGCATTCTTCCGCCGCTGATTATCGAAGAGAAACACGTCGATGAAGCCGCGGCCATCATGCACAAAACCATTGTCGACTACCTCGAGAACAGGCCGGCGGCATGATAGGCAAGCCGCTGCGCCATTTTATTGACCTTCCCGATTTAGGCGAACCCGCGCTGTCCGCCATCCTGAAGCGCGCCCATGTCCTGAAAGCCGCCCGCCGCCCGCGCCAGGACCTGGCCGGCAAAACGCTGGCGCTGATTTTTGAAAAACCTTCCACCCGCACGCGCGTTTCCTTCGAAGTGGCGATGAACGAGCTGGGCGGCCACGCTTTGGCCATTACCGGCAAGGAAATGCAGCTGGGTCAGGGTGAAACCCTGGGCGACACCGCCCGGGTGATGGGCCGCTTTGTGCATGCGCTGATGGTGCGCACGTTCGAGCATGAGCATCTGCTGGAACTTACCCGTCATTCTTCCGTTCCGGTCATCAACGGCCTTACCAATTATTCCCATCCCTGCCAGATCATGGCCGACCTGATGACCGTGCAGGAACGCTTTGGCAGCCTGAAAGGCCGCCATGTGGTGTGGTGCGGCGATGGCGACAACAATGTGCTGAACATTTGGATCCAGGCGGCGGTGATTTTCGACTTCCCGCTGGTAATCTGCTGCCCAAAAGAGCTTTCCCCCAATCCCGCCATGCTGCCGGGCGGGCACGCACGGGTGATGGTCACGCATCATCCCAATCAGGGCCTGAAAGACGCCGAGGTGGTCATAACCGATACCTGGGTTTCCATGCACAATGCCGATGGCGAGCGCCGCCGCGCCTTGCTGCAGCCCTACCAGATCAATGCGCGGCGCATGGGGCTGGCTTCCAAAAAAGCCATCTTCCTGCATTGCCTGCCGGCTCATCGCGGCGAGGAAGTAACCGACGATGTGATCGACGGCCCGCAATCTGCCGTATGGGACGAGGCCGAAAACCGCCTGCATGTGCAAAAGGCGATTTTATTGTGGTGTTTGGGAAAGGTTTAGAAGTTTAAATAAAATTTTCCTCTCCCCTTGAGGGAGCCGCCTGCGCCTTCGGCTTCGGCGGGCCAAGCGCGCTCGCCGCGCCGGAGCTTTAGCGGAGGCGGGAGGTTGCCAAAACCGCGCACTTGCGCGCCCCCGCGTAGGCGGGGGTCCAGTTTCCCCGTGCGCGAGATCCCCGCTTTCGCGGGGACTAAAGGTTTTGGCTGGAGAGGGGTAGGGCTTTCTCTCAACCTTCCGTACCCCTCCTCTAACCCCTCCCTCAAGGGGAGGGGAATCCCGCTTATCAAACGGAAACGGCTCTCTTTAAAGTCACTAGACGCTGGGAAGCAATTTTATTAAGTTCCCCCATCCTCCTCTTTTCATAAAGGGCTGCGCCATGAAACGTTCCTTCCTGTTCCTTCTTCCCGTTCTGGCTCTGGCCTCTTGCAGTTGGTTCGAAAGCGGCAGCGAACAACCCCTGCTCAGCGGTGTGCCCGCCGGCTGCCCGCAGGTGGCCGTGATCCGCGACCTGTCGGTTTACCAAAATCCGCCCGCCGCCAATGAAAACTCGCTGGTCATGACCGCACGCATGGGCAACATCCGCGGCGGCTGCATGGCCAATTCCGGCGGCGTCAACGTGGACGCCACCATGGATGTGGTGGCCATGAAGGGCGCGCGCTCGAACTCCACGCACGCCAGCATCCCCTTCTTCGTCTCGGTGCTTGACCCGCATGACGACGTGGTCAGCAAAAAGGTTTATGAAATCCCCGTGGACTTTGAGAACGGCGCCACCGAAACCCGCGTCAGCACGCCCATCAACCCGCAATTCGACATCAAGCCGGGGGATAGCGGCGAAAGCTATCGCGTGCTGATCGGTTTTCACCTTAACCCCGCGCAGATCGACGCCAACACCCGTTTCTTCAATGGGAACGTGATGCGCCCTGCCGCTCCATGACCGACGACGCGCTTCGCCGCACCACCCTTCATGACTGGCATATAAGCGCCAGCGCCAAAATGGTCCCCTTCGCGGGCTATGACATGCCCGTGCAATACAAAGACGGCATCATTGCCGAGCATCATCATACCCGTAATGAAGCCGGCCTGTTCGATGTCTCGCATATGGGCCAGATCATCCTGCACGGGCAAGAAGCCTGGAAAAGGCTGGCGGCCCATGTGCCGAGCGACGTCATGGGACTGAAGCCGGGGCGCATGCGCTACACCACCTTGCTGAATGATTGGGGCGGCGTGATCGACGATTTGATGATGGTCCGTCCCGACGCCGGCAATGATTTATGGGTTGTCGTCAACGCCTCGCGCAAGGAAGTGGATCTCGCCCTGCTGCGCAAGAACATGCCCGGCGACAAGGCCGAAGTCCCCGCGCGTGACCTTATCGCCCTGCAGGGTCCCAAGGCGGCAAAGGTGCTGCGCCAATATTGCCCTCAGTCGGCCGAACTTTCCTTCATGTACGCCACTTTCACCGGCATCGGTAATATTCCGGTGATGCTGATGCGCTCGGGCTATACCGGCGAGGACGGCTTTGAAATTTCGGTGGAAACCAAACGCACGCTTGATCTGGTGGCGTTGCTTTCCAAAAGCCCGGAAGTAAAACCCGTGGGCCTTGGCGCGCGCGATACCCTGCGCCTGGAAGCCGGGCTTTGCCTTTATGGGCACGAGCTGAACGAAAAAATTACCCCGGTGGAAGCGAATTTGAACTGGATCATCAGCCGCCAGCGCCTGTCAGAGGGGGAATTTTCGGGCGCCTCCATTCTGGAAGCCGAAATGCTGAACATGCCGGAACGCCTGCGCGTGGGCATCGCCGTGGATGGCCGCGCGCCCGCCCGCGAAGGCGCTGAAATCCGCAACGCGGAGGGCAGGCCGATCGGCATCGTTACCAGCGGCAGCTTTAGCCCCACGCTGAACAAGCCTATCGCCATGGGCTATGTCGAACATGGCTATTCGGAACCCGATACGCAACTTCAACTTATTGTGCGCGGACATCCCATTCCTGCCCACGTGGCCCCCTTACCTTTTGTTGCTCACCGTTATGCCCGAAAAATGGCCGCTTGATCAGGAGAAAAAACATGACCGTAAAATTCACCAAAGACCACGAATGGGCCAAGCTGGACAACGGCACCGCCATCATCGGCATTACCCATTACGCGCAGAATGCGTTGGGCGACATTGTTTACGTGGAACTGCCTGAAGTCGGCAAGAAAGTAGGCCAGGGCAAGGAAGCCGCGGTGGTGGAATCGGTAAAAGCTGCCTCCGACGTTTACGCCCCCCTTTCCGGCGAAGTGGTGGAAGTTAACACCGCCTTGAAAAACGATCCTTCACTTATTAATTCCAGTCCACAGGATAAAGGCTGGTTCTTCAAATTAAAGGTTGCGAATTCGAACGAATTTAATGCACTAATGGACGATGCGGCTTATAAAAAACATACGGGAGAATAGGTTCGCAGGTTCGGAGGCGCGAAGGTTCGAAGAAACAATTTTCAACTTCGAACCTCCAAACCCTCGGACCTCCGAACCCTAATATAAATGCGCTATCTGCCTCTTACCAACTCTGAACGCGCGGCGATGCTGCAAACCATCGGCACGAAAAGCGTCGATGATCTGTTCCGCGACGTGCCCGAAGTGGCGCATCTTGACGGCCCGGTTTATGACCTTCCCATGCATCAGGGCGAGATCGAGGTCGAACGCCACATGGCTGCCCTGGCGGCGCGCAACATCGCGGCCGGATCGGCGCCTTTCTTCTGCGGCGCGGGGGCGTACCACCACCATGTTCCGGCCTCGGTCGACCAGCTTTTGACGCGTGGCGAGTTTTTAACTTCCTACACGCCCTATCAGCCGGAAGTTAGCCAGGGCACCCTGCAATTCCTGTTCGAATTCCAAACACAAGTCGCGCTGCTGACCGGCATGGACGTGGCGAATGCCTCGATGTATGACGGTTCTACTGGCACCGCCGAAGCGGTGATGATGGCCGCACGTCTTACCAAGCGCCCTCGCGCGCTGCTTTCCGGCGGGCTGCATCCGCATTACCGCGATATTGTGCAAACCCACGCCAGGCTTGGCGCGTTTGAAGTGGTGAGCAATCCCGCTTCCATCCTTCATCCTGAAAACCTGGAAAAGCAGATTGATGACTCCACCGCCTGCGTCGTGGTGCAGAACCCCGACGTGTGGGGCCGCGGGCATGATCTGTCCGCTCTCGCCAAAACCTGCCAGGCCAAGGGCGCGCTGCTGGTGGTGGCGGTGACGGAAACGGTTTCGTTCGGCCTGCTGCCTTCGCCCGGCTCGATGGGTGCCGACATCGTGGTGGCCGAAGGCCAGTCCGTCGGCAATGCCATGAATTTCGGCGGGCCTTATGTGGGGTTATTTGCCACCAAGGAAGCTTACATTCGCCAGATGCCGGGCCGGTTGTGCGGCATGACGGTGGACGCCGACGGCAAGCGCGGCTTTGTGCTGACTCTTTCCACGCGCGAGCAGCATATTCGCCGCGAAAAGGCCACCAGCAACATCTGCACTAGCTCGGTGCTGTGCGCGCTGGGCTTTTCCATGCATCTGACGCTGCTGGGTGAAACGGGGCTGAAGAAGCTGGCGCGCCTCAACCACGCCAAGGCCATTGAGGCCGCTGATATCCTGGGCAAAGTGCCCGGCGTGAAGCTGCTGAATGACGGTTTCTTCAACGAATTCACGCTGCAGCTTTCCAAACCCGCCGCGCCAGTGGTTGAGAACCTGGCGCAGAAGAAGATTCTGGCTGGCGTGCCAGCCTCGCGACTTGATCCGTCGAATAAAGAGGTGGCGAACCTGCTGCTGGTCGCCTGTACTGAGATGACACAAAGTAGCGATATCGAAGCGCTGGCCACCGGCCTGAAAGAGGAGTTGAAATGACTCCTGCCAACGCCGCCCGCAAAACCCAGCCGGAAATCGTTGTTGCCGATGAGCCCGCCACCATGCCGTCGGGCATGATTCATGAAGAACCGCTGATTTTTGAAATCGGCGTGAAGGGCCGCGTGGGCGTTGATCTGGCCGAGCCGAAAACAACTACCCTGCGCCTTGGCCAGTTGAAGCCGCGCGAGGAAATCGGCCTGCCCGATTTAAGCGAACCGCAAATGGTGCGCCACTACACGCGCCTGTCGCAGAAAAACTATGGCATCGACACGGCGTTTTATCCGCTGGGCTCATGCACCATGAAGCACAATCCGCGCCTGAATGAAAAAGTGGCGCGCATGGCGGGCTTCGCCGATATCCACCCGCTGCAGCCCACCTCGTCGGTTCAGGGCGCGCTGGAAGTGATGAACCAGCTTTCCGACTGGCTGTTGAAGCTGACCGGCATGAAGGCCATCACGCTGAATCCCGCCGCCGGCGCGCATGGCGAGTTTTGCGGCATGAGTGCGATCAAGGCCGCCCTGGCCGCGCGCGGGGAAGACCGCAAAAAAGTTCTGGTGCCGGAATCCGCTCACGGCACCAACCCGGCTTCGGCGGCGGCGCTTGGCTTCACGGTGGAATCCATTCCCGCCAATGCCCGCGGCGCGCGAATTACAACGCGCTGGTGGGCCGCGTGCGCCCGGCGGACCTCGGCATGGATGTCATGCACATCAATCTGCACAAAACCTTCTCCACCCCGCATGGCGGCGGCGGGCCGGGTGCCGGGCCCGTGGTGTTCTCGGAACGCCTCGCCGCCTATGTGCCGCTGCCTTACGTGAAGCAGGAGGGCGGCAGACTGGTTCTGGTGGAAGATGAATCCACCGCCGTGAAAGACGGCGTGAAACCCTTCGGACGGTTGCGCGCCTTCCAGGGACAGATGGGCATGTTCACCCGCGCCCTCACTTATATGCTAAGCCACGGCGCCGACGGGCTGCATCAGGTGTCGGGCGATGCCGTGCTGAACGCCAATTACATCCTGGCTTCGCTGAAAGATGTGATGAGCGCGCCGTTCGATAACGGCCCCTGCATGCACGAAGCCCTGTTCGACGACCGCTTCCTGAAAGACACTGGCGTCACCACGCTGGATATCGCCAAGGCGCTGCTCGATCGTGGCTATCACCCTATGACCATGTATTTCCCGCTGGTGGTCCACGGCGCGTTCCTCATCGAGCCCACCGAAACCGAAAGCAAGGAAACACTGGACGGCTTCATTGCCGTGCTGCGCGAATTCGCCACCCGCGCCAAGAACGGCGAGAAGGAATTTTTCCAGGGTTCGCCCTACACCACCCCGCGCCGCCGCCTGGATGAAACCCGCGCCGCACGGCAGCCGGTGTTAAGGTGGAAAAAGGCTTAAAATCCGCCATTCAAAACCCTGAAAGTATTTTAAGTATTCCTGTTACCCGATTTCGCGGCTATTTATTGCGTAAATGACACCGTCTATAGACCCACGCTATTTAGAGGCCGCGCGCATTATTTTTCAGGCGCGCGAGGAAGTTCTCGCGAAAATTGACGCCGGACTTGCGCCCCTGGCCGGTAATTACATTCTCCCCGCCTTTCACAAGGGGCTGAGCGAATGGGACTTAACCGCTTTTCCGAGGAACGTTGTAAACTGCGTGCATCAGCGCTGTGAACAGTTGTACCAGAGCAGTCTGTATTCCAACACGTTCAAAGGACATTATTCGGGGCTTGTTTTTCTGGATACCTCCGCGCTTAAAAGTCCAGAAGAACTGGCCTTAAGGCTGGCGCATGTAGACAGCCAAGCCGAGGCTTTTGACTCTGGCCGATTCTGGGCCGCACCCGAGCGCCTTAGCGCCTTCGACCTTTTCGCTACCTTTCTTCACCCCAAGGACCGCGCACGTTTTGTCCCACTTCGCCGCCACATGGCCGACCGTATCGACCGGGCGCTGAAAGAAGAATTCAACGGGCCCTATACCGCAGCCCAAATCAAGGAAGCAGTGAAAACCTGCACTGGCGTCAAAAACCCCGCCGCCTTGGCCGCCGCCATCAAGCAGTTCAGCCTGTACCAGCGCTATGGAATTTTTAAAGATCCGCGTGACGCGCGGCTTGTAGAACTTTTTATCGACCGGCTTAAAAAAGAAAAATTTGAGTTCTCCACGTTCTTTCAAAAGCTGGCGCTGGACCTTCCAGCGAACGACCATAGGTTTATTCCCGAAAAAGACTCTGCCAGTGACAAGCCTGCTTTAATTCACCGGCATTTGAGAAGGCTGCTGGGCGATTATTACGACGATCTGGTTGAAACGCAGGGCAGCCCTCTCGCCGATCCAGAGATTATTGATCCCGCAGAGCGCCTTGCCGAAGATGTTGGAGAAATTTTCGACGAAGCCCAGCGCATGCCCCTCGGCGGTCGCGTGCGAAACACCCGGCAGAGGGCAAGGGAACTCGCGCGCGCCGGCCTCGAATAAAACTAATTTCCTTTTTCGACGATATAATCTTCCATCGCCAGGCAATCGATACCCGAGGCGAAGAAGGTTTTCAGCGCGTCGCTGGGCGAAGAGACCATCGGCTCGCCCTTGAGATTGAACGAGGTGTTTATAAGAACCGGCACGCCGGTGCGTTTATAAAACGCCGCTAGAATATCGTAATAATAGGCGTTTTGTTCTCGGCTTACGGTTTGCACCCGCGCCGTGGCGTCGGCATGCGTGACAGCCGGGATAGCTTCGGGCTTTTTCACCTTATGCGTATAAAGCATGAAAGGGGCGTCTTTCATGCCCAATTCCTCAAAATACTCGCCGTAATGCTCGGCCATCACCACCGGCGCGAAGGGGCGGAATTCCTCACGGAACTTTATCTTCGCATTCAAATGATCTTTCATCTCCGCCTTGCGCGGGTCGGCCAGAATGCTGCGCGCGCCCAACGCCCTTGGCCCCCATTCCTCGCGCCTATGCACGATGGAAACCACCTGGCCCTGCTCCAGCTTCGCGGCAAGTTCCTCGGCCACATTCGCGCTTTTGCGGAATGGAACCTGCGACTGCTTCAGGGTGAATTCAATCAGCGCCGGAGAAGATTCCGTGCCCAGGTAAGGCGTGAACGGATAACGATAGACGGGCGCCTTTTCTTTTTCGCGCATCGCCACGGCCAAAGCCGCGCCCAGCGCCCCGCCAGCATCGCCCGCCGCGGGGTGAATATAGCTGCGGATATTAAAGCGCCTTATCAAATCGGCGTTTGCCGTGCAGTTCAGCGCCACGCCGCCGGCAAAGCAGAAATCGCGGAGGCCGTATTGCTTGATCAGCGGCGCGATGATGTGCGCCAGCGCCTCTTCCAGTGCTTTTTGCATGCTGGCGGCCAGGTCTTGCCAATCCTGTGTCATGGCATCGTCCTTGCGGCGCGGCGGCAGGCCCAAATGCCGAACCAAAGCCGGAGTGAAATGGCAGGCCTTGTCCGAAAAACGGAAAAATTTCTGGTTCAGCGTGAAAGAACCGTCGGGCAGCAGCTGCAGCACCGGGCCAAGAATTTTATCCAGCATGCGCGGCTGGCCATAGGGCGCAAGGCCCATCACTTTATATTCACCTTCATTCACCTCGAAGCCCAGATAGGCGGTGATGACGGAATAAAGCAGGCCAAGGCTGTCAGGGAAATGCACCGATTTTATTTTCGTCAGCCGGTTGCCTTCGCCTAGATACACCGTCAGCGTTTCAAACTCGCCCACGCCGTCCATCGTCACCACCAGCGCGCGCTCAAACGGCGAGGTGAAGAATGCCGAGGCCGCGTGGCTGGCATGATGCTCGTTCAGCACCACGCGCCCCTTGTAATCCAAATGCTGGCGAATCTGCGCCTCGATGGGCAACTTATGATGAAAAAAACGCGGGATTTCCTCGGAAAACAACCCCCAGCTATGCGGCCAGTCCAGCAGCGTTTGCTGCCACAGCCGCTTCAGCTTCACTTCCGGCTGTTCGTAAAACGCAATCGCGTCGATGTCCTGAATATGACAGCGCCCATATTCCATGGCGCGGGCCACCGCGCGCACCGGAAAACCGGAATCGTGCTTGTTACGGCTTAAGCGTTCTTCCTGCACGGCGAAAACAATTTTGCCGTCCTCCACCAGCGCGGCGGCGGCATCGTGGTAATAGCAGGAGAGTCCAAGCACACGCATGGAGACCTTACGAAAAACGCCAGCCGCCACGGCGCAACTGGCGAAGCAGCCACGCCGCCGGGCCCAGCAACACATAAAAAATCCGGAACAAGGTTGAGTTCATGTCAGGCCAGAGGATAGGTGACGATGGAATCATCCTTGCACGCGGCGACTTTAGTTTTTACCAGCAGCGCGCAGTAAAGCGGCAGGCCGAAAACCAGCATGAAAGCAGCCAATCCACCGAAAAGAAGAAGAATAAGAAGGGCGATCATGTCAGCACCTTAAGGCGCTTCAGTTCATCCAGCAGAATCTGGCTTAATTCTCCATAAATCGCAGGCCGAAAATGGCAAAGATCGAAGAAATATTCTCTGATCTTCTCCATGGTGGAAAATGCAAACCGCTTGTCGAGGTCAATAAGACTCACGCCGTATTTGGAAGCCATGCCACGCACAATATCATTGCGCTCGCTCATATACCGGTAAATGTTCAAGACAAGATCTTTGCCGTAAGTCAGGTTTCCCCAGAAAGCGAAATAGGTGTCGGTAATGTTTCCCTCCGGATGAAAATAGGCCGGCACGTCTTGTTGCATCATCGCAGGAGTGAGCCAGATCGGCACCGTGCATAAAATAAATTTGCCGGGCATTTTTTGCTCGATCACTTTCGGTAAAATATCCGCCAGCATGGGGTTGGGCATCCAATCACTGGGCGGATCGCAGGCATAGCCGGGCCGCGCGTGCCAGCCGGGAAAATAAATATTCACATCAACCTTGTACGCCTGGTTGGCTTCCCACATGCGGCGCAGGATGTTAACCGGATCATCCCCCTCCAGCCCGCCATTCAACGCGCAAAGGTTGGATTGAATGTCGTTTAACATCTCTACCCACGAACGGCCGTGGCCGAACACCACGGAATCCCCCCACACGGCCAACACCGGCTTGGTGCCATCGGGTTCGGGGCCCTTCAGGCCCCAGGAATTGGTTTCAAAAAAAAGCTCGGGCCCCGCGCCGGTTTTGCGCACAAAAACGCGGTTGGGGTAAAGGCCGCGGCGCTCGGGTAAAATGTAAAACGACTGAAAGATGGAATGGGACCACGCCGGATCAAGTTCGATGACCTCGCGCATGATGGGGTCTGTTTTCCTAAATAACATGGGTTCTGCGCGTAGCAAAATCATCGATCCGGCTATGAAGAAAGCGCCGGTCGTAGCCGGAACTACGGCCAAGCTTTCTGAAGACGCCGGGCGATGATTTTGCCGCGCCCGAAAGGGTTTGCCTAAGATTTCGATCTGCGGCGTCAGCTTCGCTCGGCGTGGGGCCTGCCACGCCGTCGCTCGCTTCCTGGCATATCGAAATCTTAGGCAAACAGAACCTCATGCTATTTAAGAAAACAGCCCCCTACCCTAACCCATAACTCTTCACCAGCGAGCCCACCACCAAGTACCAGCCGTCGACCAGCACGAAGAAAATAATTTTGAACGGCAGCGACACCACCGAGGGCGGCAGCATCATCATGCCCATGGCCATCAGGATGGAAGCCACCACCATGTCGATGATCAGAAACGGCAGGAACAGCAGAAAGCCGATTTCAAACGCGCGGCGCAATTCCGAAATCATGAAAGACGGAATCAGCACATGCAGCGGCAGGGCGTCGGGCTTCACATTCTCGGGCAGCTTGGCGATGTCGGCAAACAGGCGCAGATCGCGATCACGCGTGTTGCGCAGCATAAAATCCTGGAATGGCGTGACGATTTTGGTGAAGGCCGCCTTTTCATCGATTTTATTCTCCATCAGCGGCTGAATGCCCTCCTGATAGGCCTTCTGGAAGGTCGGCGCCATGATGAAGAAGGTAAGAAACAGCGCCAGGCTGATCAGCACCATATTGGGCGGGGTCTGCTGCATGCCCAGCGCCGTGCGCAGCAGGCTGAGCGACACGATGATGCGCACGAACGACGTCACCATCATCAGAATGGAGGGTGCCAGCGACAGAATGGTAATTAGCGCCACCAGCTGAATGACTTGCGAGGCGGTGGTGCCGCCCTTCTCGCCCATGTTCAAATTCAGGGTTTGCGCGAAAGCCGGATGGGTGAAAAGAAAAAAGATGCCCATCGAAGCAATGACAGACAACGCAAAGCGGAAACCGAATTTCCCCTCCCCTTGCCCTCCTTCGCTAAAGCTACGGAGGGTCTGGGGTAACCCGTCCGCCGAAGCTTTAGCGGAGGCGGAAGGGAGGGGATAAAGGGGTGGTGTCAGAAGATTGCGGCGCGCGTAAACGGTTGGAGCTTGAGAAATATCACGCTCCACCCCACCCCTAACCCCTCCCTCAAGGGGAGGGGAATCAGAACGCGCCGCTTGGAAAAATTTTGCAAAAAATTTCATCCGCTTTCCTTTACCTCGCGCGATTCCACCACCACCGGGCTAGCCCCGCCAAGCAGAATGAGATGCTCTCTGTTTTCCATGCGCACCCGCACCAGGCGATGACGGGAATCCAGCATCGTGGCTTCCAGCAGCTGGATTTTTTTGCCGCCGCCCTTATCGGGGGACAGCGCCACCAGCCCCAGTTTTCCGCCCCACATCCGCAAGGCCACCGCCAGCAGAAGCAAAAGCCCCAGAACAAGAACCAGGGCCGCCACCGCCCGCAAAAGCATGGGCATTTCCATGACTAGCTCGCCTTGCCGGAGATGCCGCCGCTATACGCCGACTGGGCGCGCAGGCGCTTGTCGGCCACATCGCCCTGTGCCGACTGGCGCGCGCAAAGGCGAAGCTCTTCTTCCAGGACGCTTAAGGTGCGGATCACGCTTTCCAGCAGCGGCAGAAGTTCAAGGCGCAGCTGGCCTTCGCTTTTCACGACTTCGGCGCAAAGCTGTTCGACCTGCGCTTCCAGCCCGTTCAAATCCACCATGCCGCCGGCGCGCACGATTTTATGGCTGGCCTCCAGCGCCTCGGCGAAGGCGCGCAGCTCGATTACCGGATCAAAGCGACGGGGGGCTGGATCTTTCATTCTGTTCCTTTTGGGCAGCGCGCATATTCGCCTCGAACACGCGGGCCAGAATTTCGGCCACCGGCACGATGACCTCGGGCGGAATTTCGTGGTCAAGGTCAAGGGCGGCCAGCAACTCGGCTAGATCGGCATCCTCGCGCACCTTGATGCCGTTCTCAAAGGCAATGCGCAGAATCTGCTCGGCTAAAAGGCCCCTGCCGCTGGCCACCAGGCGGGGCAGGGCGCTGGCCGCCGGGCCGGCTTCAAGCGCCACGGCTACCGGCAAGCCTTTCGACTCCGGTTTTTTTTCTTCCCTGATTTGAAAATCGACGGGCATTTCAAGATTCTAGGTCGGGGGGTACTTACCAATTTCTTAAGAATCCTATCTTATCCCCGGAATCGGAACACAAAAATGCAAACTGGCATGGGGCTTGAATGGTTCATTTCGAACACGGCACATTTTTCCCTTGAGGGCAAGGCTTTACGCTTTGTTAAACACGATGCGAGCATTCTTAAAACAGCGCACGGAAAGCCGAATTACGTGCTTTTCCGCTTCTTTTGGCAGGTAACCATGGCCCTTCCCGAGCTTTTCGATCTTTTGACCCGGAAAATGGCCTATCTCACCCAGAAACAGGGTGTGATCGCCGACAATATCGCCAACGCCAACACCCCGAATTTCAAGCCCAAGGATCTGGTCAGTTTTGAATCCGTCCTGCAGCAGCAAACGGGCGGCGCTTCGGGCGCGAGCGGCGGCATTCAGATGGTCACCACCAACGCCATGCATCTGGGCGGCACGCATGGCGGGAACGCATCTTTCAAGACGACCACGCAAAAAGACGTTTACGAGGTCAAGCCCAGCGGCAACGCCGTCTCGCTCGAGCAGCAGATGATCAACCTGTCGCAAACCAACACTGACTACACCATGGTCACCAGCCTTTATCACAAGGCGATGGGCCTCATCAAAACCGCCATCGGACGCGCCACCGGATAAAACCCATGACCGCCACACCCGCAAACATAGATTTCGACGATGTCTTCAAAATCGCTTCCAGCGGCATGCGCGCGCAAGGCGCCCGGCTGCGGGTGATTGCGGAAAATATTGCCAACGCGCATTCCACGGGCTCAACCCCAGGGGCCGAGCCTTATCGCCGCCGCGAAGTGATTTTCAAGGATATGGTCGACCGCGCTTCGGGCGTGGAAATGGTAAAAGTAGCCTCGGTACAGCCCGACATGTCGCCGTTCACCAAGGAATTCAATCCCACCCATCCGGCCGCCGACAAAGATGGCTATGTGCTCACGCCGAACGTGAAGCCGCTGATCGAAACCATGGACATGCGCGAAGCGCAACGCAGCTATGACGCCAATCTTGGAGTGATCGATACCATCCGCAACATGATCGCGCGGGCGCTCGACATCCTGAGGGGATAAAAAAAGAGGGGGAGGAGTTCTGTCATGGCCATTAATATCGGTGCAGTTCTGGAGGCCTATCGCTCGACGCTGGAAACGGCGGAAAAAGGCGGCGGCCCGCAAGGCGTGTCGAACTCGGCCTTCGGCGACATCCTGGGCAACGTGATGGGCCAAACGGTCGACAGCCTGAAAAACGCGGAAAAAGTCAGTATGGCCGCGGTACAGGGCAAGGCCGGCATCAACGAAATCGTCTCGGCCGTCAGCTCGGCCGAAGTGGCGCTGCAAATGGTGGTGGCCATCCGCGACCGTTTCGTCTCCGCCTATCAGGAATTGATGCGTTCGGGCATATAGCCCAAAGGAATTAATTAATAATTTCTACGCAAGAACAGCTTTTTTTTCTTTCCTTGAAAAGAAATTGCCATTAGAAATAAGCCCATTGAACATCGGAATATTTATGGAGATTGTGGAATGAAGATTCCTACACGTCGCACCGTCGAGTTAGCACTTGTGCTGGCTGTTGCTTATCCGGCACTTACCCAATTACCCTCCTCTGGAACGCCCGCATGCATAACGCCACAACTTCATGCCGATGATGGCAGGGATGTGGGCAGCTTTATGGATCCCGCCGGTGGATGGCATTATGGAGAGCCGCGATCAGCACGGGAATTTGTTGAAAATAATATTAAACTCTATGAAGACTGGATGAATGGAAGATCAAAGCAGCGTGTATTCAAGCTCACTTTTATGCACATAGACCAACATGGTAAGCAGACAGTTTTTGAATACGGCCCAACACCCCGGATATATAAAGGTCCTTACGCAGAAGAAAAAGATTTTGGCATGAGATATCCAAGCGATGCCGCCAAAGCAGCGACGAAGCATCAGTTGCTTCAGTTCTTGGAAGCACGAGGTGAGCTTTACGCCAAAGGAGAGCCCGTTCCGGATGACAAGCGTAATTGCTCTGCAACTTCTCGCAATAACCTAGAACTCGGCTAAGTTATGCACAATGGACAGGCGACAGATGGTGAAAGATAAGCTATAATACCTTTTACGATTTATTATCAGTTATCTATCTACCATCGCCGACATGAACGAATCCGACATTGTCGATATCGCCCGTGAGGCGATCCTAGTGATGCTGAAAGTGGGCGGGCCCATTTTGCTGATCGGCCTGTTTATCGGCATCGCCGTTTCCCTGGTGCAAACCGTCACGCAAATTCAGGAAGCCACGCTGGCTTTCGTCCCGAAGCTGATCGTGGTGATGCTGGCCCTGCTGGTCACCCTGCCCTTCATGCTGTCCACGCTTGCCACCTTCACTACTCATTTAACCGACCGCATTGCCGCGATCGGCGCGCCGCCGCAAACCCATGGCCCTTGATCTTGGCGCCCTGCTGGGGGGCCAGCTCTTCGCCTTTCTGCTTATTTTCTGCCGCGTCGGCGGCATGTTTATGGTTATGCCTGGGTTGGGTGAAAGCTTCGTGCCCGCGCGCCTGCGTTTACAGATTGCCCTGGCCTTCAGCTTTATCCTGCTGCCATTCCTGGCGCCGCATCTGCCCGCCATGCCGAAAGACGCCATCCGCGTGGCCGAACTTATCGGCGCCGAGCTGACCACCGGTATTTTCTTCGGGCTGATCCTGCGCCTCTTGCTTAGCGCGCTGGAAATCGCCGGCATGTTCGCCTCGATGCAAACCGGGCTTTCCAACGCCATGATTTTGAACCCCGCCATGGCCAGCCAGGGCTCGGTGCCCGGCGCGCTGCTCAGCATGCTGGGGATTGTGATCCTTTTCGAAAGCAACCTTAGCGACAACATGCTACGCGCGCTGGCAGGCAGCTATGATTTCTTCAAGCCCGGCGTTTTTCTGCCCGTCGGGGATATGAGCCAATTCGTCAGCCAGACGGTGAATGCAAGCTTCTCGCTGGCCCTCAAGCTGGCCGCGCCGTTCATGGTGCTGGGCATTGCCTTCCAGCTGGTCGCGGGGCTGATGGTGAAAATGGTGCCGCAGATGCAGATTTTCTTCGTGGCCGCGCCACTGCAGATCCTGCTGGGCCTGGCCATTCTGGCCTTCATCCTGGCCGCCATGATGGGCCTTTGGGTCGATGGCTTCCGCGAAGGAATGATGCGTCTTTTCACCGGTGGCGGCACAGCGGTGTAAAAAGGTTTCGTAGTTGCGTGGTTGCGGAGTTGCGTGGTTATAAAAACGACGCTTTCTCTCTTAACCCCGAAACCACGAAACTTCGAAACCTCGGAACCCTATTATGGCCGAAGACGACGACGATACCCAGAAAACCGAAGATCCCACCGCCAAACGCCTGTCGGAAGCGCGGCAGCAAGGCAACCTGCCCTTAAGCCGCGACGCCGCCACCTGGATGCTGCTGCTGGGCATCGTGATGGCGATTTCTTTCTTCCTGCCCGTGCTGATCCCGCGCGTGACGGCCACGCTTCAGGCCATTCTGTCGAAGGCCGGGGAAATTTCGGTGGATCCCGACAGTTTCGCGCCGGTGCTGGGGGAAATTTTCGGCAGCCTGGCCATGCCGCTCCTGGCCCTGCTTTTCGCGCTGTCCGTGATGGCCATTGCCGGGTGGATGCTGCAGACCGGGCCCTTTTTCAACATGGGCCTGTTGCGCCTGAAATGGGAACGACTTGACCCGGTGCAGGGCGCCAAGCGGCTTTTCTCGGTGAATTCCCTGTTTGAACTCGTCAAAGGCATGGGGAAAATCCTGTTGGTGGGCGTGGTGGCCTATGCCCTGTTGAAGCCCGCCTTCCTGCACATGGAGGGCTTGGCGGGACTGGATAATCTGGGCCTGGTGATGACTACGCATAACCTGGCCTCGCGCGTGTTCTTCGCCATCTTTCTGGTATTCACGGCGATCGCGCTGGTCGATTTGTTTTACCAGCGCTTCACCTATTTCCGCCAGTTGCGCATGACGCGCAGCGAGTTGCGCGAAGAATTCCGCCAGACCGAAGGCGATCCGCACGTCAAGCAGCGCCTGAAGCAAATCCGGAATGAGAAGGCGCGCAAGCGCATGATGGCCGCGGTGCCCAAGGCCGATGTGGTCATCACCAACCCCACGCACATCGCGATCGCGATCGTTTACAGTCCGGAAGAAGGCTTCGCGCCGAAGGTTGTTGCCAAAGGCGCGGACTATCTTGCCGAGCGAATCAAGAAAGTGGCCAGGGAGCACGGAATTCCTACTGTCGAGAACAAACCTTTGGCCCGAACTTTGTATAAACATGTGAAGGTAGGG